>CAUJKL010000169.1 GCA_963204995.1 Planctomycetota bacterium
CGAGGACATCCACGATCTGCACTCCAAATTGGATCACGTCTTGGACACCTTTCGGCATGAGCCCAACCGCCTTCACGCGTTCTTTGACGCAGCTCACCTAATCTTATAAGACATTTCCATTAACTAAGTCAGACTCAATAATGCCGTTGCAGCAGCGAATCTTCAAGCTGGTTGGGATGTCGCTCAAGAACTGCGGTTTGTAAGTTCACGGTTTGTAAGTTCGCCGCGTCACCGCCTCCAGTCGGTAAGAATCCGCATCGCACGCCATTCGCTACCAACGACGTGAAGCAACTTCAGTAAGGAGGATTGCGCTCACGATCACACTCAACGCGACCTGAAAAATGTCCCCAAATGCCGAACGTGGCCTGCGGAAAGTACGGTGGATAGAGTGGACGTGTGGGTCTTTATCGTTGCGATGGTGTTATTATCTCGCTGCTCGAAGCAACGGCGGCTTTCTTCTATGACTTATGCCGGGGCAGCAATTGCCGTAAGACCATTTGCAGGATACCGCCATGAACAAAGTACTCGACCTCCGCCGGCGCGTCGATTCTCAGCATCGTATCGAATGTTGTCCGCGAGCCGTCTTGGCGAATTACTGCCACGCTGACAGTTTGCCGCGGCTCAATACCGTCAGCGATTCCGGTGATGGCGAAGGTTTCGTCGCCGCTTAAGCCCAGCGACCGTGCTGACTCGCCAGCCTTGAATTGCAATGGCAGGACGCCCATACATACAAGATTGCTGCGATGGATGCGTTCATAGCTTTCGGCAATGATTGCCTTGATACCCAATAACGCAGCACCCTTGGCTGCCCAATCGCGCGAGCTGCCCGAGCCGTACTCCTTTCCCGCGATGACCACCAGCGGCGTGCCTGCCTGCAAATAACGCATGGCGGCGTCATAAATGGTCATCTTGTCGCCGCTGGGAGTGTGAATCGTCCAGGGGCCTTCCACGCCGGGAACCATCGCGTTGCGTAACCGAAGATTGCCGAATGTACCGCGCATCATGACTTCGTGGTTGCCACGCCGGGAGCCGAAGCTGTTGAATTCATCCGCCGGTACTTGATGGGCAGCGAGATACTCTCCCGCCGGTGAACGGGCGGCGATAGCGCCAGCCGGCGATATGTGATCGGTGGTGATTGTGTCTCCCAGCACCGCCAGCGCGCGTGCCCCCTGGATATCAGCTAGTGGTGCCGGTGTGTCGGCAAAATCGAGAAAGAAAGGCGGTTCGCGAACGTAGGTCGAATCCTCGGCCCAGTCGAACAAGGTTCCGATCGGCGCGGGCATACTCTTCCATTTGTCGTCCCCTTCGAATATCCGACCGTATTCCAAATCAAATTGATCGGAACTCACCGCTGAGGCTACCAGCGCTTCGATCTCCTCGGCGGTCGGCCAGATGTCCTTCAAATAGACGGGCTTGCCTTGCCCGTCTGTCCCCAGCGGATCGACGCTGATGTCACACAAGACCGTGCCGATCAGTGCATAGGCGACACACAGCGGCGGCGAGGCCAGGTAACTGGCTTTGACTTGACTATGAATGCGGCCCTCGTAATTTCGGTTACCCGACAGCACGGCGGCTACCGCCAGGTTTTTCGTGGTCACCGCCTCGGCGATTTCTTCGGGCAAGGGGCCGGAGTTACCGATGCACGTTGTGCAGCCATAGCCCACCAGATTGAAACCCAACTTGTCGAGATAGGGTGTGAGCCCCGCTTGATCCAGATATTGTGTGACCACGCGCGAGCCTGGTGCCAGCGAAGTCTTCACCCAGGGTCGGCTTTGCAAGCCAGCTTCGACCGCTTTGCGAGCCAGCAATCCGGCGGCGATCATGACCGACGGATTCGAGGTGTTGGTGCAGCTGGTAATGGCCGCGATGACAACCGAGCCATCGGTCACCGCTGCCGCAGCGGTTGGTTGTTCCAAATTCTCCGGCAGGGCTTTAAGAAATTCACCGGCCTCCGAGCAGCCTTCGGCGATGAGCCGGGCGATTTCATCCGAACTCACATCGACAGCCGCGCCATCGAGGACGGTCTGGAATGATTGTCGGACGCCGGACAGCGCGACACGGTCCTGCGGCCGCTTTGGCCCGGCGACGCTGGGTTCGACCTGGCTCAAGTCGAGGTCGAGGACTTCGCTGAAGTTCGGCTCCACCGCGTCGTCGGTCCGGAATAATCCCTGCTGACGCGTGTAGCGCTCGACCAGATCGACGCTGTCGCCACGCCCGGTGAGACGCAGATATTTCAGAGTGTTCGAATCGACAGGAAACAGCGTGGCCGTGGCGCCGAACTCCGGCGACATATTCGACATGGTGGCACGATCCGCGATGCTCAGTGAGCTCAATCCCGGCCCAAAAAACTCGACGAACTTACCCACCACGCCATGCGCCCTGAGAATTTGAGCGAGCGTCAGCACCAGATCGGTAGCGGTTGTTCCAGGTGGCAGTGTACCGAGCGTCCTGACCCCGAGCACGACAGGTTTCGGCAGAAACATCGGTTGCCCGAGCATCGCCGCTTCGGCCTCGATACCGCCGACCCCCCAGCCCAACACACCGAGGCCGTTGATCATGGGGGTGTGTGAATCGGTTCCCACCAAGGTATCGGGAAACACCCAGCCGTCACGTTCGATAACGACGCGCCCCAGATGTTCGAGGTTGACCTGATGACAGATGCCCATTCCGGGAGGCACCACACGGAAGCCGTCAAAGGCCTGCTGGGCCCAGTTGAGCAATGAGTAGCGTTCCCGATTGCGGCGGTATTCCCACTCCAGATTGGTGGCGTAGGCATCAGCACTACCGAAGCGATCGACCTGAACTGAGTGGTCAATGATCAGGTCCACGGGAACAAAGGGATTGACGCTCTGCGGATCACCACCGGCGCGTGCGACCGCACTTCTCATGGCCGCGAGGTCAACCACAGAGGGAACGCCGGTGAAATCCTGCATCATGACTCGAGCCGGCATGAACGCGAAAGGCGTATCTGCGCCATGAGGCCAATGTGCGAGTGCTTCCACATCAGCCTGCGACACATCCCGGCCACCGGCGCGCCGGGCGATATTTTCCAGCAGGATCTTGACGGTGTGGGGAAGTCGCGCCACATCCGCGCCGGTCTTATCGGCCAACTTGGTGAGGCTCACGTAACGTGCAGTTGTCGTGGCGGTTGTCAAAGTCGCCGCAATACCTAATGGATCATTCGTCATCTGGTTGCTCCCTCTGTCGCCACTGGTGAAACGGTAGCGAATACGTTGTGGTCAATCGTCTTCAGCCAGAATGCGTTATGTGCATCGCAAATGGCAGCGTCTGACCACCATTGACACATCCTTCAGGCGTACCACAACGTCTACAATCAAATGCCAAGTTAAACGATATGACAATATAAACAATGCGGAGTAGAGAAAATGATCGAAATACTTAAAGCAAACGACCGTGGTCACGGTGACCACGGATGGCTCAACAGTTACCACACGTTTTCGTTCGCATCCTATCGCGATCCGAAACACATGAACTTTCGGTCCCTGCGAGTGATGAACAAAGATCACGTCTCGGCTGGCTAAGGATTCGGAGAACACGCCACGACAACATGGAGGTCGTCTGGTACGTTCTTGAAGACGCACTTGAACACAAGGATGCGCTCGGCAACAGCGAAGTTCTAGAACCCGGAGAGTTCCAGCGAATCCGTGCCCGGACGGGAATCACTCATAGCGAGTTCAACCCTTCCGATAGCGAGCCGACACACTTCTACCAAATCTGTTCAAGCAACTACCACGAAGGAGTCCCCGACTATGACGAAGTGCGATCCCGTCACAGGTGCCTGCCTAGTATCCGACCTGGACAAGCCTGCCGATTCCGCCGCTCCTGCTGCGTCGAATGCGCGCCACGGTTGGGCCGTCCGTTATATTGGCGATCCGATGTGCTCCTGGTGCTGGGGCATCTCGCCCACCGTCGGTGCAGTCGAGGCTTTCTGCGAAGCGGAAGGCATCGAATTCTCGATCACCATGGGCGGCCTGCGGGCGGGCGGCGGCGATCCGTGGAACGCGGCGTTCAAGAACTTTTTACGCAGCGAATGGCAGCACATCGCCCAGACCACCGGGCAGCCCTTCGGCTTCACGCTACTGGAGGCACCGCATTTCGACTATGACACCGAGCCCGCCTGCCGCGCCGTGGCGACCGTCAAGCTGCTCCAGGCTAGGAACGGGCTTCCGATCTCGACCGCGTTGAAATTTTTCTCCGCGGTCCAACGCAAGTTCTATGTCGAGGGACAGGACCCCAAATTGACGGATTTCTACGCCAGCATCTGCGCCAGCTTGGCACTCGATTTTAATGAATTCCGCGCTGTGTTCGATTCACCAGAAGGCATGCAGGCGGTTCAGCAGGATTTCGTTCGCTGTCGGCAATGGGGCGTCCGTTCCTTTCCGACGCTGTTGCTGGAACACGATGGCAGGACACAGCCGATTGCCGTGGGGTTCGTCACGACAGAGCAAGCGCTCTCGCGACTGCGGCAGAAAATCGCCACTTGAACCAGTGGCTTGGAGTGGGGCGAACGCCATGAACGCCGCGCACCTTACGGGGTCGGGAGTCTTTTTAGGGCGAAGTTGTTACCCAAAAGAAAAGTGTTTTGGCCAAAAACTATCCCCACCCCATCACAGGTAGCGGCCAAACGAACGATACACCGG
>CAUJKL010000170.1 GCA_963204995.1 Planctomycetota bacterium
AACGGCTTTGCCAACAACGCCGATAGCCAGCGGTCGCATGACAACTTTTCAGGTCCGC
The DNA here is from genome assembly GCA_963204995.1 of Planctomycetota bacterium. Taxonomy (GTDB): domain Bacteria; phylum Planctomycetota; class Planctomycetia; order Pirellulales; family Pirellulaceae. Next base: position 59 of record CAUJKL010000170.1, read on the forward strand.
TTTGACCCGAGCAGTCTTGGCCTGCGAACAGCGATGCTGACGATTGTTAACGACGATGCTGACGAGGACCCGTATGAGTTTCAGATTCAGGGCACCGGCATCGTTAACGCGGGATCGGAAATCGATGTGCGAGGCAACACGTTGTCGATCGGCGACGGAGATACTAGTCCCACAACGGCCGACCACACCGACTTCGGCAGCACGGACATTTTCAGTGGGACCGTCTTGCGGACTTTCACGATCGCGAATACTGGGTCCGCGGCGTTGCACCTCGACGGGACGCCACTGGTGGCGCTCAGCGGAACGCATCCCGGCGACTTCCAAGTAACGGCTTTGCCAACAACGCCGATAGTCAGCGGTGGCATGACAACGTTTCAGGTCCGCTTTGACCCGAGTGGTCTCGGCCTGCGGACAGCCACGCTGACGATTGTTAACGACGATGCTGACGAGAACCCGTACACCTTTCAAATTCAGGGAACCGGAACTGCAACTCAGTTCTTGACGGTTAATATCGCTGCGGCGTCGTTCAGCGAAGGCGCGGGGGCCGGCGCAACGACGGCGACGGTCAGCCGCACGACCGCTACTACCAACTCGCTGACGGTCACACTGGCGAGCAGCGACACGAGTGAAGCGACAGTTCCCACCACGGTCACGTTTCCCGCCGGTCAAACGACATCCACTCCGTTCAACATCGCTGCGGTGAACGACACCATCGTAGACGGCACCCAGACGGTGACGATCACGGCGTCGGCAACGAACCACGTGCCTGGCGCGGATACCGTGGACGTCACTGACGACGACACGACGATGCTGGACTTTGGCGACGCTCCGACGGCGGCGCAATCCGGATTCACGAAAGATTATCCCGTGACACTTGCTCAAGACGGTGCGCGTCACACGAAGAGCTCGTTGTTCCTCGGCAGTCTGATTGACGTCGAGTCCGATGGACAGCCAGCCAGCGAAGCCGGTGCCTCGGGCTCGGAAGGTGATGATAACATCGGCGAAGACGACGAAGATGGTGTGTTCGCTACGGCCAGTATTGTGGCGAATAGCGCAAGCAGTGCCGGATCAAGCATTTCCGTCACGGCATCGGGCTCTGGCAAGCTAGACGCCTGGATCGACTTTAATCGCGACGCCGATTGGGACGACGATGGCGAGCAGATCTTTGCAAGCGAGGATGTCGTAGCCGGAGCGAATCTGCTCAGCTTTCGCGTTCCAGCGGGAGCAACTCCCGGGGTGGCGGTGGCGAGATTTCGACTCAGTTCAGTGGGCGGTCTGGCTCCCACGGGTGCGGCCTCGGACGGCGAAGTCGAAGACGATCTCATCACGATATTGAATGGTGATGTGCCTGGTGGCGTGGCGGTGGAGGTTGACGCTGCGGTCCCTGGGACGGTCGAGGTAGTTGCCGATGGCAATGACGTTGTCGTACGCAGCGGCGCGATCGAGCTGTTTCGCGGAGCGGGCATCGCACTCAATCGCCTCGACATCCTCGGCACCGACGGCGACGATACGTTCAACATTGCCGACCTCGACGCTATCTTCGCCGGTCTCGTCGGCGGCGATGCCGGTGCGGGTAATGACACGCTGCGACTTACCGGCAGTGGGCAGACTCTCGACCTTGCCGCGCTGGCGGCCGCACATCTGCAAGGAATTGAAGCCATCGACATCACTGGTGGCGGCGGTAATACTTTGACGCTAGACGTCAACAAAGTCCTGAGCCTCTCATCGACAACCGACACGCTACGGGTCCAGCATGACGACGGCGATGCCGTACACTATGGCAGCGGCTGGACCGTGCAGATTCCTCAGATTGTCGGAGGCCAGTACGTCCACATTCTCAAACAAGGCAACGCCACGATTGAGGTGGCCAACACGCGACCCTTTAATAATCCGTTGCGCGAGCTTGATACGAACCGCGACGGTGTTATTTCTCCCGTTGACGCCTTGATTGTCATTAACCGGATTATTGACCAAGGGTCTGGCCCTCTCGCTGCGCTCACGTCCGTGGCCGGTCTGACCGAGTTCTTCTACATTGACACGAGTGGTGACAGATCCGTCTCACCACTCGACGCGTTGGTTGTAATCAACTTCCTGAACGATCCGACCGGTGTAGCGGAAGGTGAGTTTGCACCCAGCCTTCCAACTCCTGTCGTTAGTAGCACTGCTCATATCGCGTCCGAGAGGACTGCTGTCGGTGGGGGGATTAGCAAGCGACGTCTGCCCTCGTTGGATCTTCTCACAACGACCTATGTTCAACACGCTCCGGCCGTGGACACGTTTCACATCGAAGGATCCCGCCTCGCCGACAGGCGTTCGAGCGACTCGAGTGACAAGGAATTAGTCGATGCAATCGACGAGTTCTTCGCGGTATTTTGACGCGGATCTTGGCTGACAATACACGTCACCGGCACACCGCGTTTGCTTTTGTGTTGGTCCAGCGAGTTTTGCGAGGCCGGGTTTGAGCGCATTGGTGGTCTCGATGGTTGACCGAGGCGAGAGAATCAGAGCACCCAACGAGTCTACTTGGCAGACACTCCGGCAATTCAATGCCTGTCCCGATGCGTGTGCCACTGCCCTCCGTCGTGTTCAGGCGGCCATACAGTTGGAGCCGGATTCCGACCTGTTATTGAACACGCTGGGAGTTCCCCAGAATCGGGTCGGCACGTGCGAAGCGGTTCAGAGTCGCATCAGCACGCCTTGGCTACGCGACGCGGACTATCTGACCCTGTCGACGAATTGGACGCCCGCATGGGGCTGTGCAGTGTTGGGGGTCTATTTGCTGGTGTTTGCCGCGGCAGCGATTGCAGCGTTACGTATTCGCGATTGAACGATAAAGTTGCGGCGAGTTTCCAAGCGGACGCCTTTGTCGAATTCACTCTACCGGCGCAGCAGACATCCCGTCTAGCGAACCGAGGTAACTCGCCGAACTCGATTGGGATTAACTGGATACTGCTAGCGTGCCCAGCATTGCGTGAACCTGACATTCCCGGAGAGTTGAGACTTGTGTAACCTGCCCGTGCGATACGGTGCAACGAATCGCATGGCTAATCGATAGATGTCGGTAATTGTAGCCCGATGGTTTGGCACGGTTTCGAAGAGCATCAGATGATCACCGATAGATTGATTGGGTAACTCTACAACGATAATCGCGATTATCGAGGTCAACAAAGGAACATGACGACAACACAAGTTGCGGAACCCATTCAAGAGCGATTTCAAAGGCTAAGGGATGACTGGAAATCCAAGACGCGGCACCTGTCCAATACGGCACAAATCTCGCTCGTCTTTTCCTACCAGAAGATCATTGGCATGGGGCCCGCCGCCGTGCCACTGATTCTGGCAGAGCTGGAAAGGGAACCGGATCATTGGTTCTGGGCGTTGGAAGCCATTACGGGTGAAAGTCCGGTCCCCAAGAGCGATGCCGGTGATATGGATGCTTCGGCACGTGCCTGGATTGAATGGGGCAGGCAGAACGGACTGTTGTCAAAATGAGTCTCACGGATCTGTTTCCCAAATTGACCGACGAGAATCACGAGATAACCAGCCCGAGAACGATCAACTACAATTGCATCGCTTGGGCAGCGCGCAACACGGATCGTTGGTGGCAGCCGGGCGTGTATTGGCCGATTGAATCCTCGCGCGAGGATCATGGAATCGGAAATGTCGTCGCTGCGTTCACCTCCCAAGGTTACGAAGAGTGCGACGACGGCGAGCCGGAAGAAGGCTTCGAAAAGTTGGCGCTCTATGGTTCCGCCATGATGTATACACATGCGGCGCGACAACTGCCGGACGGAAAGTGGACCAGCAAGCTCGGGCAACTGGAAGATATCACTCACAGCACAACCGACGTAATCGAAGGCGGCGACTACGGTGAAGTCGTCCAGTTTATGAAGCGGCCGATTTGAGTATTTGCCATCGCATAAGGACGTGCGCGGGGGAGGCATCAACTCTTCGTGCGGCCACAGCATTCGATCGAGGTCGTGTGGACTGTAG
>CAUJKL010000171.1 GCA_963204995.1 Planctomycetota bacterium
GTCGAGCGTTTTGTCGATGGCACGAAAGACGGCCCCCATCCCCCCCCCACCAACGAACTCTTCCAGCAAGAACTGGCCAAGCTGCTGTCCTTCGAGCGACTTTCCGATCTGAGCTGGTCGGGAGCCGTGCAGTGTCTCGGCGGGCACGGGGAGTGGCGCACGTTTTGAGATGACTGTCTGCTCATTCGGTGCGAACGACGATGACATAGACGGACGTCCTGGCGTCGAAGTGACTAGCAGTTTTGCTGGCACTCGCGTCTTTACGGATGACGAACTGCTGGCGGTCTCCCCGGCCAAAGATGCATCCTAACCGCGTTTTGCAATTAAAACGGCGCTTTCCAGAGACGAACGCCTACGAGAAATTGTTGAAAGCCGACCGCGATTCACATGTGCCTATTCTAACTTTCCAGGCTCCGAGCGTCAACGAATTAAACTCCGACCGATACAGCCGCAATACGCATGGCGATCAAGCATTCTACTTCCACTCCACCTCGCAAACCCGCCAAACTGTACCACGACTTTCCTCACTTGGCTAATGAACAGGGCAGGAAGTAGGCGACGCTGTGCAAAGCGAGTTACAAAGTCGCTCGACGAATCAGTCCGCCAGATCGACGCAAATGATCTCACTGTTGTTGCGAATATATGCATGCCGGTTGGCGAAAGCAGGCATGCTCCAAACGACGTTGCGGCCCAAAGCCACGTTATCCGGCTCGATCACTTTCGTTCTTTCAAGTTCACGGAACTCGTCTTTGTCCATTTCGGCAATTACCAACTCCCCTTGCTCTGTAAACATCCAAAAGCGATCCGCTTGCTTGACAATGAAGGCCGTGCCGGAATCGCGTCGCCGTTCGGATAACGGTTGTGGCGTCTGCCAAAGCCGCTCGCCGGACGGTATCGCAACGGCCGCCAATTCGCCCGACTGGTCGAGCCCGTACAGTACGCCGTCCTCGAAAAACGGCTGTACATTGACCGGCGAGATCGCTTCCTTTCGCTTATCGCGCCACACCTCGGTGGCTCCAGGCTTTTCAGGCGTCAGCTTTAGTAACAAGCTTCGGTGCGAGAAGCCCGCGACATACAGATACTCGCCACAGAGTACCGGAGACATGATTATGGAACCACTCGACGCTTCATACGGAACGGACCAGTACTCAACTCCCGTCTCTGGGTTAACACTGCGGACGTGATCCGGACTGAGCAGAATCAGTTGGCGTACGCCCGCGTACTCGATGATTGCTGGCGGTGAGTAACCTTGTTCGGAAGCCGTGCCGGATCGCCAGACTTCTTCGCCTGTCTCTTTGTCGAGTGCGACGGTGTGAGTCCCAGCGCCACCAGCGAGCGTGATCAAGCGGTTGCCATCGACCAACGGATGCGCAGCGTACCCCCACAGCGCCGTCTTTGTGTCATAGGAAACGGGAAGATTCTTCGACCATTTTACCTCGCCAGTGTTTCCGACAAAGCAGATCAGGTTTCCTTCCGCTCCAAGTGTGTAAACGTGATCGTCGTCCACGGTGGGTGTACAGCGAGGCCCAGTTGGGTAGGAGATGGAGTACGAGACTGGGTACTCGTGTTTCCACAGGATCTCGCCCGAGCTTTCGTCCAAGCACAGAACCCGTTCGCTGCCGCCCGCGAAGTTTTTGCGTTCAAAGTTAGCGACCTCGACGTCGTCACTGGTCACGTAATCCATGATGTACACCTTGCCATGTGCGACGGCAGGACCGGAGTAGCCGCCCGCGATCGGCGTTCGCCACAGTACCTTCGGCCCTCCAGCGGGAAACCGTTCGAGAATGCCTGACTCGGCCCACACGTTTCGATGCCCCGGCCCCATCCAATGCGGCCAGTCGTCGGCCTCGGCGGCGCGCGTACCATGAATGCTCGTCGTGAGAACTGCGAACAGGATGCAAGTTCGAATGTGCATTTCATACTCACTAAGGAATGTCGTGGACCAACAGCAGATCGTCGTCTGCGATTCCGACAGTATCTCAGAACCTGCCGGTGTAAGGGAGCACACTAGCACACTTTCTTGGCTTCGAGATCAATCGGCTTCGTATCGAACTCACGGTGCCGCCTGATAACGAGATGAAACGGTTACAATGGCACGACTCGGTTTCGCAACTAGAAGCGAAATCATTCTGAACAGAAAGACAGAATCATGTTTCGAGTACTGACCGTCGCCACAGATTTATCGGTTTCGCACACCGCAGGCTCGGAAGATGTGCGGCCTGATGGTGATCTGCGTGTCCGCTGGATCGATCTCGAGAAGCAAGACGAACACACGCTGGCAGTCCTGGCGGAGCGGTTCGGCTTTCATCCATTAACAATCGAAGATTGCTCGCACTTCGACCAACGCCCGAAACTGGAATCTTACGAGGACTATCTGTTTGTCGTCTTTCACGGGTTCGAAGTGGACTGGGACCACATTGACGATGCCCAAGTGCTGGAGCTGCACATGTTTGTCGGCAGGGACTTTGTGGTGACCGTCCACGAACGTCCGCTTCCAGCTCTAGAGGCGGTCTGGAACCGGGTCGCCCTCGACGGTCGACTGCTACATCATGGAGCAGACCAGCTTTGTTACCTGATTGCCGACGCGTTGATCGATTCGTATTTCCCGTTGCTCGACGACCTGCTGCTCCGCGTCGACCGGTTGGAAGACCGAGTGCTGGATCACGTCGAACCCCCGTCGCTCGCAGAGATTCTTGATTTTAAGCGCTTGCTCGTCGAGCTGCGCAAGATACTTTCGCCGCAGCGCGACGTGCTGGCCTTGCTGGCCAAGCGTGGCGAGGGCCTGATCAGCGAGCGAGTCTCGATCTACTTCCGCGACGTTTACGATCACGCTCTGCGTTTGCACGAAGCGGTCGAGTCGGCTCGCGAATTGGTCGGCAACGTCCGCGACGCACACTTGTGGAACGCGTCGCAAAGAACCAACGAGATCATGAAACGTCTGACCATTCTCAGCGCCATCTTCCTCCCGCTGACATTCATCACAGGCTTTTTCGGACAGAACTTTGAGTCGCTACCCTTCGACAGCCGCACGCTCATGTGCGGGATGCTCGTGAGTTGCATTGCTGTTCCTGCGGTGATGCTATTCTACTTTGTGCGGAGCAAGTGGTTTTGACGCAGTTGCCCGACAATTCGCTAGCCGTTGAGCACCGACAAATCGGCAAACCACAGGTAGATCGCGAGTACAAAGACCACGAGTCCGATGCCGAGCGGCCACGCCCACGGCCAGGGCGTCAACTCGACGTCGCCCGACGGCTTTTGTGTCCAACCGTGTTCGCGCGGTGCAATCTTGCCGATGATTAACATGATCGCAATACTCGATGCGAACACAATCCCAATGAAATGAAACTCGTGAACTAGACTGGCGTAGCCCTTAAACGGCGAGACGAAGTAACCGAGCACGATCGCCGCGAATCCGAACATCAATCCAACTTTGGCCGCCATCGCAGGTACGCGCGTCGTTAACAAGCCGATCAGCATCACCGAGAAGATGGGAATGAAATAGATCGCGTTCATTTTTTGCAAGTAGCCGAAAATACTTTCCTGTCCGGCCAGCAAGGGCGCGACCGTCATGGCGGCTACGGCAATGAAGCAGCCAAAGATCTTCCCAGAGCGGATGACCTGCTTGTCGTCAGCGTTCTGATTGATCATGTGCGGATACACACCGAGACTGAACAGTGTGGCCGTGCTGTTCAATGCGGAGTTGAACGAACTCAAGATCGCTCCGACCATGACGGCGGCAAAGAAACCTGCCAAAGGAGCCGGCAACACGTCCTGCACGAGATGACCGTAAGCATGATCCTTGTGCAGTCCGTCGGCACTGTAAAGATGAAAGGCGATGATTCCCGGCAACACAAGTATGAGCGGAGCCAGCACCTTCAGGATGCCTGCATACAAGACGCCCTTTTGGCCTTCGGCCAGACTACTCGCACCGAACGTCCGCTGGATAATCTGTTGGTTCGTCGTCCAATAAAACAGATTCAGCAGCAACACGCCGGTAAACAGTGTCGAGAACGGAACGGATTGCTCTGAACCGCCAATCGAATTGAACTTTTCTGGATGCGCGGATCTCAGTTCGGTAATCGCCGCCACCATACCATCGCCATTCACGGCTTGGAGACCGAAGTAGACGATCATGGCACCACCCACCAGCAACCCGAAGCCGTTGATCGTATCGGAAACGGCCACGGTTCGCAGACCGCCGAAGATCGCATAGATCGATCCGATAATACCGATCAGCCACACGGTTCCCCACAACACAACCGTGGGCGATTCGATCCCCGTCAACTCGCTCATGTTCAAGATACCCGATAATCCCGTCGCCCCCGTATACAGGATGATTGGCAACAGAATCACGGCGTACGCAAAGATAAAGATCATCGTCGTGATCGTTCGTGTTCCGGCGTCGAAGCGATTTTCCAAAAACTGCGGAACCGTGGCGATGCCGCTCTTCAGATAGCGAGGCAAGAAGAACAACGCCATCACCACCAACGACACGGCGGCGATGACTTCCCAGGCCATCACACAGATTCCGTCTGCGAACGCGGCGCCGTTGAGGCCCACGAGTTGTTCGGTCGACAGATTTGTCAGCATCAGCGAGCCGGCGATGTAGCCACCCGTCAATGTGCGGCCGGCTAAAAAATAACCGTCTGAACTCACGTGGTCATCGCCTCGCGTCAGATACCAAGTGATGGCTCCGACGAGCGCGGTGAAGAAGGCGAACGAACCGAGCGTGAGGAAGATCATGTGGAAAGTGCTCTAGATGGAGAAGTAGGTGGATGAATTGGTCATTGGTCATTGGTCATTGGTCCTTAGACTTTAGTCCTTGGTCACTCCGCCCGCGTAGCCGTGCGGGTGACTTCGATGCCAGCGCCATGCTGTTTCAATGATCGCTTGTAGCTCGGGGTAAGCCGGTTGCCATTTCAACTCTCGTCGAATCTTCTCGCTGCCAGCTACCAACGTTGCCGGATCGCCCGCGCGACGCGCGACGACGTCGGCCGGGATCGCATGGCCCGTGATCTCGCGCGCCGTCTCGATTACCTGCTTGACGCTAAAACCTTTTCCGTTCCCTAAGTTGTACGTTCGGCTGCCACTATCGAGCGTTCGTAGCGCCAGGATATGAGCCTGAGCTAAGTCCAACACGTGTATGTAGTCTCGCACACACGTTCCATCCGGTGTGTCGTAATCGTCACCGAACATACTCACACGTTCGCGCTGCCCGAGTGCGACTTGCAAGACAATCGGTATCAGGTGCAGTTCTGGCGTGTGGTCCTCGCCACGTTCCTCCGATGCACCGGCGGCATTGAAATAACGTAGCGCCGCATACTTCAAGCCGTGAATCCGATCGAGCCAAAACAACATTCGCTCGCAGATGAACTTCGATTCGCCATAGGGGCTACCTGGCACAATGCGTTCGTCCTCATCGATCGGCATTCGCTCGGGATCATCGAACAAGTTCGCCGTCGACGAAAGAATCAACTTCTTGACGTCATGCGCGACCATACTCTGCAATAGATTCAAAAAGTTCGTCACGTTCTCGCCGAGATACTGAAACGGAAACTTCATCGACTCGCCAACTAGTGAGTAGGCCGCGAAGTGCATGACGGCTTCTGGTTGGTGCGTTGCTAACGCTTGGTCGATCGCGGATCGGTCGTTCAGGTCGGCATGAATGAACTCAGCGGAAGGGTGAACGGCTTTACGGTGCCCCAGCGAGAGGTTATCGAAGACGATAACCGATTCGCCTTGCTGGACGAGTTGTTCGACGACAACGCTGCCAATGTAACCGGCACCGCCGGTGACGAGTATCTTCATGGCGATAGGTCCCGTTCTAAACTTTGTTCGGAGTAGGCCGGAATTCAGCCTTTACTGCACAATGAACGGAATGAATTCCGTTCTACTACTTGACGCGATGGGCACCTCGGGCGGGGCGCGTGGTGAATAGTGTCGGTTGAATCCCGGTCTGTTGGAAGTACCGTTGCCTGATGATTTCCGCAATCGACTCCGCAGCGGCCGTTTCGACCAGGCTGACGGTACAACCGCCAAACCCGCCTCCGGTCATCCGAGAACCGATCACACCGCCCGCTTCACCGATCTCGTGTGCAAGTTCCACCAGCAGGTTCAACTCGTCGCAACTCACCTCAAAATTGTCTCGCAATGACGCGTGACTCGCGTACATCAGCCGCCCAACTTCCTGCCACTGGGCGGCGGCAAGTGCCGCAGCGGCTTCTAATGTTCTCGCGATTTCACCGACAACGTGTCTCGCTCTTCGGTGATTAACCTCACCAAGCTGTTCGCGACACGCTTCGAGTTGCTCGCGAGTGATGTCCCGTAAAGTCTCGACTGCCAGAGTCTGTGCTGCCGCCTCGCACTCGGCACGCCGTCGTGCGTACTCTCCCACAGTCAGTTCGTGCTTGACGTTGCTATTGGCGATCAGAATCGTCACGTCGAGATCTGCAAGAGGCACAAGCCGACAAGCTTGCGATCGGCAGTCGAGTAACATCAACGCATCTGGCTCACAAAGCACGCTGCTGAACTGGTCCATGATGCCGCACGGCACGCCGGCAAACTTGTGTTCGGCTTCCTGACACAGCAACGCTTTTTCGATCGGGTCCAGTTCACATTCGAGCATCGCTTCTAGCAACGTGGCCGTTGCGACTTCAATCGCTGCGCTGCTGGATAGACCTCCGCCCAACGGAACAGTAGAACGCAGCACGGCATGGAACGACGGCACCCGGTATCCGCGAGCGACGAACCCAGCGATCACGCCCTGGATGTAACTTGCCCAAGTCACCGGCCCCGGCTCGATCACTCCCGAGATCTGGATGGATGCTTCCTCTCCGACGTCCGCACCGACCAAGCAAGCAGTCTCTCCCTCCGAAGGCCCCGCAGCAATCACGACGTATCGATCGATCGCGGCAGGAAGGACAAATCCGCCGTTATAGTCGGTGTGCTCACCGATCAAGTTGACTCGGCCCGGAGCCGCGACAATCCATCGTGGCTCGTCCGCGAACCTCGCGGTGAACTGAGCAGTGACTTCCTCGCACAATTCCGCAAGGGGAAGATTTACCGGATTGGACGCTTGAGGACCGTCTGACATGAACCGACCGTGGCAATAAATAAGCAACTGCGGGATGAGCGCCCAGCCACCCATTATCGTGCTACTTCGCAACTTGGCAATGCGTTCGACGCCCGGCCTGGAGCCTTTCGTTTCTTCGATCTAGGAGACACATTTCGGATCCGGCATCGCAGTCCGAAGGACTTCCACAACAAAGCCCAGGGTCGCGCAGCGCACCCTGGGATTCATCGAACAAGTACACCGAGGAACCCTGAAAGGGTTCGACAAGGATGACGCTGTGAAACCCCTTCAGGGTTTGAAATC
>CAUJKL010000172.1 GCA_963204995.1 Planctomycetota bacterium
GTCCACATCTTCCTTGCCAACGCAAGCGGCGATCAGCGGGTCGGCTCGCAGCCGATCGTGATCATTCAAATCTTCGTATCCCAAGCAGAGACCGTAAATCCTTTGTCTCACCAGATCGAATACAGAATGTTCGATCGGCTCTTGATCACGATGATCGGTAAAGCACTTGGCGTACTGTTCTAGAACGCGAAATATTTGATCGACCGCAGCGAGCAGCGGCACGCCGCCGTCGCTGACAATATTTCCATTTCCATTTCCGCCTTCAAAATCGGCGGTCAAAACCCGCTCGCCGAGCCCGTGAAGTTCGATCCGTGATTCGCTACACTGTATTTGCACGACGAAGCCTCTAAAAGGTGCAAAACTGGAACTCGGAAATCAGATTGACCAACCGTTTGCGGGCCACGGTTCGATAATAAACCTCCAATACAACTCAGTTACTGAAGACCTTGATCATGACCAACATATTGCTTCCCTGCTTGCTAACCTGCGGAATCGGCGCGGGCATTGTTAACGCGACCGAGCCGGAACCGCATGTGCAGACAACGCAGCCAGGAGTGCGAATGTCGCTGGTCGCCGAACAGCCTGCGCTGGTGACTCCCACGGGATTGGATGTGGACGGTCAGGGGCGTGTGTGGGTCGTGGCCACGCACACTCATTTTCGCCCCGAGGATTACACCGGCCCGACGCACGACGAAATTCTGATCTTTGATACCGCCACAAAAGACGGTGACAAACCGCGGCGAACGGTCTTCTACAACGCCACCACGGCCACGATGGACCTGGAGCTTGGCAAGAACGGCTGGGTCTATCTGGCAGAACGGGATCGGATTCTGCGGATCAAGGATACCGACGGCGATGGTGTGGCGGACACGGAACAGGATCTTATCGTCTTGAACTCCGAGGCCGATTATCCGCACAACGGACTGTCCGGACTGGCGTGGCATCCGAACGGCGACCTGGTGTTTGGACTCGGAGAAAATTTTGCGAAACCATGGACGTTGACGGCCAGCGATGGAGGAGCTGTCACCGGAGCCGGCCAAGGTGGGATTTTTCGTTGTACAGGCGATGGAAAGAATCTGCGCTGGCTGGCGCGCGGATTGTGGAATCCTTTTGGAGCTTGCGTCCGCGACGATGGTGAAATTTTTGCCGTCGAAAACGATCCGGGCGAACGTCCACCGTGCCGCCTGCTGCACATTGTTGATGGTGGAGAATACGGATACCGCCGCCAGTATGGCCCCGAAGCTCATCACCCGTTTGTGTGCTGGAATGGCGAATTAACCGGCACGCTGCCGATGGTGCATCCCACCGGCGAGGCTCCGTGCGGTATCGTTCCCCTGGGTCGCGGGCTACTGGTGCCATCCTGGGGCGATCATCGGATCGACTTTATGCCGCTGACACGTCACGGTGCATCCTATACCGCCAAACAAATCACCATCGTCAAAGGCGGTCGCTACTTTCGACCGGCGTGTATTGCTCGTGCTCCTTCCAGCGACGCAGCCGGTGCCGAGCACCAGACGTGGTTTCTGACGGATTGGGTGGACGGTCGCTACGATGCTCACGGATTCGGTCGTCTGTGGAAACTGGAAATCGACCTGCGGCAAGCAGCCCACTGGCTCGGCCCGCTCGACCTTGAGCCGCCAAACGAAGCCGCGAAGCTCGCGGCACGCCTGCGCGGCGAGGGACAATCCTTCGATCGGTCGCAGTTGATGCAACATGCGTCTGACGATGATCCGTTTGTGGCTCGAGCCGCCCTGGTGACGTTGTCTCGCACCGTAGCCAATTGGGACGTCGGTGACGTGAGTCACTGGTCGGCAGACGAACGAGCTCATGCTGCTCGTGCCTTGTCTTTGGCGCGCGCGTCGGCTGACAAATGGCTCCCCGCTCTGTTGGCCGATGATTCGACGGACGTGCAGTTCGAGGCCCTGAAATGGATCGCGAATGCCGAACTCAAACAGTTTCTGCCAAACGTGGAAGCGGTGCTGCATCGCAGTGATACCAGTTATCAATTGTTTGAAGCGGGCCTGGCCACATGGAACACGCTCAACGGGCAGTCGGAGGCAGGTGTTCGTAACCTGGAAATGCTGCTGGCTCGCGTTCAGGACCGCGACAGCAGCCCGCGTTTACGAGCCTACGCACTGCGACTGCTGCCTTCCGCACCACAGCCGGCTCAGGACGGAATTTCGCTGGTGCGGAAGTTTCCGAAAGGGCTGACAATCGAATTGTTGGAGGAACTGCTGCAGGTCAATGACGCCACGCTGTCGCTGGAAGTTGTTCGCACTCTGGCGGCCAACGCTCCGGCCTCGCAAGCGTTGCTGACGGCCATTGCCGTGGATCCTGATCGCGACGAAAACCTGCGCGCCGAAGCGGTGGCTGGTTTGGCGGCCGTTGCCGAACAACACCTGGATCTGCTGTTTCAGTTGGCCGCCGATAAACAACGATCTGTGCGAGAAGAAGCGTTGCGGTGCCTGCGTTTGCGGCACCTTTCCGATCAGCAGATCACCGGGCTGCGGCAAATCGAAACACAGTATCCGGAATCTGCGGACCTGATTCAAGCCGTTCTGGATCCGTCATCGCTGAAGACCGCCCGCCCGCCTGTCACCGATACTCAGGCATGGCTACAGTTGCTGGCGAAGATCGAAACTCCCGCCGATCCAAACAGCGGCCGTCGCCTCTTTCACCACGCTCGCGTCACCTCTTGTGCCAACTGTCATCGTCACGACGGACGCGGCAATGTGGTGGGGCCGGATCTGACGTCGCTGGGAAGGCGCAACGACGACGCATAGTTGCTGAAATCCATCCTGACGCCCAGCGCCGACATGGCTCCGGAATTTCAGCCGCGCACGATCGTGCTGAAAGACGGTCGTAGCTTTACGGGAATCCGACTGCGTTCGTACACCAAAGAACAGATTCGTGACGCCAACGGCCGGCCACAGACCTTTGATAAAGGCGACGTGGAAGCGATCGTCGATTCCCACGTATCGTTCATGCCGAACGGTCTGGCCGACACGCTGACGAACCGCGAACTGCGCGACCTGATCGCATTTCTTCAGAACCGCCCCGACGACCGTGTGGCTGGGCACGAACCATCGAGCTCCGTGGCCGAGCCATTGGTACGCGTGGTCGATCTGGACGTTGGCGAGACGCGTCCGTCGAACTGAGCGTCGGACGTCGAGTGGACGTGAAGTTGCTGGAACTGCACGAGACGCGCGATCCAATTCGTCAGGCCGTGCGCAGTGCGGTGGTGACCGTGGCCGTCGATGGCGAACAGATCCGGCTGGAATCAGGAATGTACGACCTTCCGCAGCGCGTTGCCGGAGTTCAGATCGACTGTGCTGTCACCGCCGGGTACAACTCGAACGGCACGCCGGCATTCTGGGGGCTGGACAAGGCCGCCCGGTTGCGATCGTAGCCAGCCGACTCTCCGCTGCTGCGGCCCGGGTCGCTGATTTATCATGGATCAGCGCATCTTCCATATCGTTCTCCGAGTACTCATCCTTCAAGCCGAGAAACTCCAGCACCAACGGATCTTTGATCTCTTCTTCGGGCATGACGAGGTCATCGGCCTTCGGCTCCGCGCCCTTGCGAAGCATGGCCGCCTTGTTCTTCGACAGCAGCGTCCGCTCGTAAGACTGGCTATTGATCTGCCGATTCACTTGCCGTACGGGCCATCCGCCGCGCAGTGCTTCTTCCTCGCTCGACGAGCCAACTCCAGCAAATCGACCATTGAGGCCCATACGTCGCCATAGCGGTCGTCGTTTGTAACGACTGTGGTTTTCTTCCGTTTCTTCTTTGGCATCGTCACCGCAGCTCCTTTTCAAGATCCTCGATCGACGGCAGTCGGCCCTGCAATTCTGGCGGCAATGAATCGACAAGCCTTGTCTGCCACTCGGCGACTCCGATCGGTTTGCCGATGTCGCGCAAAGCATACTCGGCCGTGATGCCGTTGCGGTCGCGGCACAGCAGCAACCCGATGGACGGTTCGTCGTCCGGATGCCGCATCAGGTCGTCCACGGCCGAGAGGTAAAAATTCATTTTGCCCGCGTCTTCCGGCTTGAACGGTTTCATCTTCAGGTCGATGACGAAGAAGCACCGCAGTCTGAGGTGGTAAAACAGCAGATCGATTGCGTATTCATCGCCGCCAAGGTCCAGCCGCACCTGCCGCCCGACAAACGCAAAGCCGACCCCCAACTCCAGCAGAAACTTCTCAATGTGCTGGACGAGTCCGCGTTCGAGGTCGCGTTCGACGGCATCGTCGGCCAGCGTGAGGAAGTCGAACATGTACGGGTCTTTCAGCACTTCGTGGGCGAGGTCGGATTGTTCCGGCGGCAGCGTGCGATCGAAGTTGGTGATCGCCCTCCCGGCCCGCTCGTACGCCTGCGTCTCGATTTGCGTGGTGAGGATCGAGCGGCTCCAGCCGTGTTCGATGGTCTTGCGAGCGTACCACTGGCGGGCTTCAGGGTCTTTCACGCGGTCCAAAAGCAGGCAATTGTGGAACCAAGGAATTTGTCCAGCAAGCTGCTGGACAATTTGCTCGTCGGGGTAAACGTCAGCAAACGCCCGCATGTAAAGCAGGTTGGTACGCGACAATCCTCTCATCTCCGGGAACTCGGCCCGCAGGTCTCGCGACAACCGCTCAACGACCTTCGCACCCCAGCCTTGCTCGTTCTGACAGCGAAGGATTTCGCTGCCGATGTGCCAATAGAGAAAAATCAACTCTCGATTGACCGACACCGCCGCTTTGAGCTGCGCCGACCGAACCCGCACTTTCAACTCGGCGAGCAGCGGTGCGTAGCCGTCCGGCAAGCCGACGTCGTCTGACTTCTCCGAACCCCGCGCGGGAACCAATTCCCCTTTGCCAGCACTTTTCTTTCGCGTCTGCCCGCTGGTCCTGCGCGTTCCGGATTTCTTTTTCTTTGCCATGATTGTTTCTGGATTCTATGACCCGATCGTGCCTATAGGTCGATCCGCAGTACGATTTCCCAATACGTCGCGGTCATGACGGAGTTCACCGCGCGAGCCGACGCTCGACGCGCTGACTCCCGCAAATCGACCATCGAGGCCACGACGTCGCTTTCATAACCGAGAAACTCCTCGCCTTGCACAAACAGCGAATTCATGGCCTAGCTTTCTCCGGAACAAACGGCGAGCCCGTTTGTGGGTCCAACCGGTTGCGCAGATCGGAGTCGAAGGCGGCGTCTCGGATTGTGCTTTCGGGGTTGACTGGCTTTGTGTTGAGCCGCCATTCGATCAGTCCGGCGTCCCGCGGGGCCTGGGGACTGTCTTTACCAGCCTTGATGCGGTATCCGGTTCCGAAAGCTGTCAGGATCGCGCCGTCGGGCATCAGTGTGGACGACGTGGCCTGGCTGCTGGGCCACCAGTTGGTCTCGCCCTTGCGTTTGCCAGACCAGACATGCAGCAGATACCGATGATCGAGATCCCAGGTTGCGCCGTGGTCGTGGCTGACCACTGCCTCGATGCCGAATTGCGGGAAGCCGTTTTGGTCATCGACATATCCCAGTCGCACGACGTAGGTCATCACGATGTCGTGGTTGGGCATCAGGACCAACGACGGGTGATGGCGACCGTAGTCGTAAAGCTTCTTGACGTCGGACCACGTGCGACCGTCATCCTTGGAGATTGAAATTCCCAGCCCTTCGTAATGGTCCAGAGTCTTTCTCTCCAGTCGTTGCGGAACGTCGGTTCGGCAGGCTGCCAGCAAATCGCCGTTGCCGGCCAATTGCCGGACTTCGTGCGGCTGCCATCCGTTCGGTGGCGAGGCAGCCGTCTGGTCGCCGTCCTTTGTTACGGCCAGGTCGCGCAGCACTTCAAACGGAGGCTCATAAGCCGCTTCGCCGCCTTCTCGCGATGTGAAGAAGTTGAACAGGTAAACGCCGTCGGCTCCTGCTTTGATGAGTTGAGTTGCCGCGTCGCGATATTCGTCGGCGGTGAGGTTCTTCGCCCCGCCTCCTTTCGTGCATTCGATGCCGCCGTAGACCGGCACCGTCGTGATGGCCTGCTTCCATTGATCGATTGGCAGATCGCCGCGTTCGTATAGGAATTCAGAGACCGCGACGAAATCGACCCAGCCGTGTTTCACCCAGGCTGGCACGTCGCAGCCGAGTTCTCTTGCGGTTTCGGGCGTGGGTGGAGTGCGACCGAAGTTCGACGGCGGGCGCACCGAGAGCACCAACCGGCGACCGCGCTGACGTCCAGCCTCGTCGAGCATTTTGCGCACTCGCTCGACCAGCGAATTCATCTTTGCAACACGTTCGTCCGTCGATCCGTCCTTGAAGAACCGCGGGAAGCGATTGAAGTCGAGTTCAACGCCGTCGCAGTCGTAGCGCCCGACAGCTTCTTCGATCAGTCGGAATGTGTAGTCGCGGACCTCATCGCGTGCGAAGTCCATCGCGCCGCTGCCTTGATACTGCTTTGTGCCCAGCCGCCAGTCGGCATGGTCGACCAGAAACTTGGTGCGGAGAAAATCGTTGCCATGATCGTCGTTCATGCGAAACGTGAGCAAGGCTTCGCAACCGCGGCGTTTTGTTTCGGCCAGCATGACCGCGTACGGATCGACTCCGGCATCGAAAAAGGCCTTCATGTTCTCAAAGCGCTGTTTCTCCGAGGCTGGCCATTTCGATCGCTCTTCCGGCGTCGACGGCGTGCCACGCATGGTGCCGACCTTCGTCGGATAGTACATGACCTGGGCGTTGATGCAGACCAGCACTGTATCGACTCGACTTCCTTCATAAGCAACTTCCTCGATCAGCCGCTTCACGTCGTCGATGTTGACTGGTACGGGTCCCTTGCTGCCAGCCTTCGTCGATAGGCACGAATCGCCATCGAAGTTGTAGAGCACACGGCGAGTTCGCGTGGACTGTCTGACCAGTTCTGACTCGTCTTGAGCTGACGCATACGGCATGACCGCGCTGACGATAACTGTCCACAGAATCAGCGGGAGGAGTTGGCAAGTGAAAGCAGGCATGGGATGTTTGTCTCCGATCTGAGATGTTCTGCGTTTGCGCAGAGGCTTGGTCTAGACGTGGTCCGAGAACCT
>CAUJKL010000173.1 GCA_963204995.1 Planctomycetota bacterium
CTTGCGGATCATCAACGGGCGATCGTGCATAGTAGTCGCGATCAAACCAATCCGCCGTCCACTCCCAGACATTGCCCCGCATGTCATGCAACCCAAACGCATTCGCCGGAGATGAACCCACGGCCGTAAGCGGCAGTGGCGGACGTAGACCTGCGTTCTCGCCAGTGTTATCGTCTGCTTGGCGTTCCCGTTTCCAGGAGTAGGCGGCACTTTGTCCGCTCCGGCACGCATATTCCCACTCCGCTTCCGTCGGCAGGCGATAGGTTCGACCGGCCGATTGCTCGGCGGTGCGTTCCGATAGGGAGCGGCAAAAATCAGCCGCTTGCTCCCAAGTGACTTGTTCCACCGGAAAATCGGATTGGTCCGCCGTCGCGTCGTTGTGCCAACTCGGACGCTGTTGCGTGACGATTTGAAATTGGGCTTGGGTGACCTCATGAATACCAAGGTAGAACGGCTGCGTAATACGCACTGGGTGCGATGGCGATTCTTGTGGAAGATCGGCGTCATTCCCATCATCGGGCACCGCCATCGTAAACGGGCCAGCGGGAATCAGAACGAACTTCATTCCGATCGAGTTCCCAAGTTGTGACGGCAACTCGTCAACTGGCACGAGCGGTCGCGGCAGCGACGGCTTTTCGGGATAGTTCGTTACGGCAAGGTGTTGTGGCAAGCCATCGCCCAACACTTCACTAGGCGTTTCGCGGCTGTGGATAGCGTGCCATAATCCAGGCTCCACGTCGTTCCTAATGAAGTTGGCTCGGCCATCGGCAAACAAAACGTGTACTCCGTTCTCGTGCCGACTGCGGGCGGTTGCCTGTTGGCTCACGTCGACATACCAGACACACGGCATCTCTTCGCGCATCAAGGTGTCGTACCCCACGGCTGCATGCAGCTTTCCTCCGAAGAGTAAGTCGTCGGAACGCTCCCATTGATTGTTCGGACCTCCATCGTCCCCGTTAATACCGTGCGACCAAGTGATACTGCTGCCAATCAGCCCGAGTGCCCACGCACCACGCGGATCAATGGCATGAATACCGCTGCGAATCTCATCCACGACAACCGTCGTTGAAAGCCCGTTGGCGAAATCGTCAAATGAAAAAGAGACGTTGATGCCCGCCACGCCGTTGCCCCAATACTCGTAGGTGCGTGTCTGGCGGTCCATCAGCACATGCGAGCCGTCGCCAACCGGATACGCCGATGTGCCGGGATGCAGCCGATGATTCTGGCTGCCCCCGTTGATCGCATAGTTGCCCCGAGCAAAGCGAAGCGGGCCGACAGAGGGCGAGTCGATCTGGAATTCGTACGCGTTCTCGTTGTTGTTGAAGGAGTCACTTGGACAGTTGAATGCGCGAATGCGTGTCGCTCTCGCGACGGAATTGGCCCTGTCGGCGATGGGTTGTTCCCGATCGAACTCCGCAGCCAGACGATCTTCACCTAATTGTGGAAGGACTAGTTGCATCCAATTCGCACCCACGAAGAGATCGATTCGTTGGCTATCGTGGAGAGCCAAGGACTGCATGCGATCCGTTCGCCAATACGCCGCAGGAGGCAGGCGCTTGAAGGCGTCGTGATACGTCTGTAAAGCGATTCCGATTTGCTGGAGGTTCTTCTGACAGACTCTGGCCCTCGCCGCCTCGCGCATCCCCAGCAGTGACGGCGCCCCTATCGCCACCAAGACGGCCAAGACGGCGGCGATAACCAGCAGATCGACCTTCGACAACCCGTGCGACTTCATGAGTTCGCCGTTCTCCTGTGCTTCGTTCGAACCCACCAGAACGCAATGGCAAGCACTAGCAACCCGTCCGCAGCCACAAAAGCGATGAGCAGCGGGTCGACCGTCCCCTGTCGCGCCTCAACACTGGCCGCAATCGCCCCAGTTCCGCCGGGTTCATATTCGACGTCATCGACAGCATTCTCGATTTGGGCGAATTCTGCCGCCGTCAAATGGCCATCATGGTCACGGTCTGCCGCGATAAACCGCTCCTCTTTTCTCATCGCAACGGCTTCGTAGCGCTGCAGGGCAACCTCATCATTTGTCTCGGGGTGCTTGCGAGAATCGTATTCAGCAAAAGTCAGCTGGCCGTCATCGTCAGCGTCAAGCGTCTTGAAAGGATTGCTCGGCTTGTCTGGCAACTCGTCCTTAGACAACAGATACTCGCTAAGATCCAATACATCATCGTCGTTCTGGTCACGCAGGTAGAATTGGCGGTGAGCAGCAGGACGTTGCTGGTCCGGGACGAGGGCGAGGAATTCGGAGTTCGACAAGCTGCCGTTCTGGTCGACGTCCAGGCCCCGAAACATTGTCGCTGGGTCTGGCTTGAGCGCGGGCGTCATGGCAAACTCGCGTTCGTTCAAGAGACCGTCCGCATCGAGGTCGAACTTTCTGAAGTTGTCGAGTCCTGCTTGCTCCCATTGAGTTCCGCGCTTCGTTCGCATGAACTCCTCCTCGCTCAGCTTCGAGTCGTCGTCCCCATCCAACTGCCGAAAGCGGCTACGCACGCCGATTTCGGTGCCCGTTGCTCGGCGGAGGTATTCGTCCAGGGAGAGGTGTTCGTCTTCATCTCGATCCCACCGAAAGAACGCGTCTCGTGCAGTCAGTCGCTGCGCATCCGTTCGAGGACCGATGTATTCTGTCAGCGTAAGTTGGCCGTCGTGGTCCTTGTCCCGACGATGGAAGTCCTTTGTCCAACGCTCGATTTCAGCATCGGTCGCAAGCTCCGTTTTCGTTTCTTGTGCGTCAAGAATCGCCAGCGGTGCCAGCAGGCAGGATATGCCGAGAATCAGGCTTGCGATCTGTGCGTTCGGTGAATAAGAGTAAATCATTCCTTGGAACCCGCTCCGAGGCTGTGATTTTATTGGGTGGGATAGGCTTCCAGCCTGTCAGAAATACAAGGAAAATGACAGGCTGGAAGCCTATCCCACGATTTCTTCACAGCCTATCTCATAAAACTCCTTGCCAAGACTCTATTTTCCTGCCCCCATATTCCTGCCATTACTTCTTAACTTGTCATTTTGGTGAACTATTCACGGCGACCGCCGACGACGCTCCCGATTTCTTGGTTGCCTGGCCCCAGAACTTGCGATAGATCACGCGTCCGATCAACGCCGCCAAGCCAATATCAACCAGAATCAGCATCGCAATTCCCCCAGGTGTTCCCCCAGTTGGCCAACGAACGTTTGGTCTTTTTCCAAGCCAACGATGACTGACGATCCAGGTACTCGTCGAGACTTAAGCCACCGCTATCGTTCGTGTCGTACTCGGCGAACGAACGGCGGGCGGTGTCGGCTTGTGGTTTCGGCAACAGGACGACCAACTCGTCGACGTTCAACTCTCCGTCTCGATCGACATCCAAACCATGAAACAATGTTGTT
>CAUJKL010000174.1 GCA_963204995.1 Planctomycetota bacterium
AAGCAAACGCCGCATCTGCCGGAACTTCGGTCGCAGTTGTCGAGTGGATTTACGAGACACCATGATTTCAAGCTATTTGCGTTTGCGAAGCTCCGGCAAGGGGTTGCGACCTTCGGTCCGGCCTACGATGAGAAATGCGGGATAGGATCGGCAGTGTATTGTTCGGACAAGCCTTGAAAAACACAACAAGACCTTGGGAGCATTTCGGAGAATGATCCGATTCTCTTTGCAAAACATTCGGGCGTAGTGCGTGCTACTCTTTGCGATTCCTCCCAAGTGCGTGACGAAAATGTCTCCGCGATGACGTCCACCTTCACGTCGCAGTTCAACGGTCCCGCGGCGAACCACTGTCATAGCGTGACGAAGCTTCTCTCGTACGACTCCCTCCGAATAGAATCGCACAGCCTTCAACAACTGAAACATTAATCGCTGGTCCGTGCTCGACTCGAACTGATCAAGCTGAACTCCCTCTCCCCCGATGTTCCCTAGATTGGTAGTACTACTTAGTGATAGTTTTCCGACGACTAACTGCGGGGGTATCTACCCATTATGGGGAAATGTATTATCTAGTCTCGGATCGGAAATTGGAACTACCTTGAGACATTCTCGACCATGCTAGTGCTGCCGGAAGATGTCCGCATTTTCAATGTTCAGCGAGGGGTGGCGGTTCGCGCGAAGCTGGTTGAGCTTACGCGTCAGCTGGCGGCGAGCGAGATCGATGGAACCTGGTGGAAGATTCCCGTGTCAAAGACAAGTCGCGAAGCCGAGGACGATCACCACTGGGAGTGGCGGAAACTGTTGGGTGAGAATCGCAACAACCTTGCCATGAATGCAATGGCGGTCCAAAGTGTCGGCGGAGCGATCGAAGGTGCCACACTTTACCGAATCGATGCAAACTCACAGCTCGAACCAGGCAAAGGAGCGGTCTATGTCAGTCGCCTAGCCACCGCTCCTCGAAACCGTCCTTGGCTGGTCGATAGTCCGAAATACAAAGGAATAGGAACGGTCTTGCTCCTTGCAGGCGTCCGACATAGCTATTCCCTCGGCCTTGGCGGGCGAGTATGGTTGACGTCGCTGCCCGGTGAGCAAACCCGCAATTTTTACCACAAACGCGGGTTCGAGGTGATATTTCAGAACCCGGATGGTACGATTGATTTTGAACTCTCTGCTGACAAGGCTCAGCAGTGGCTTAAGCGTGAAGGGTATCTTTGATGCCATGGAAAGATGACGATTTCGTGCCGGTTACCGGCGGCGTTGATCTCGCGGATGATTATCTTCGCGATGATCTCGATTCGTTGCGCGATTTGAAAGTCCAATCAGAACTGGACCGACACATCGTCCGGCTGCTCGCTCTTCATAAGAACGTACGTGTCAAGTTTCGCAATCAGGATCTGACGCAGTTGAGCGACGCTGACAAGCAAGCGTTGCTCCACGACATGAACGACTTGCTCGGCATCAAGCCTCTTCGCACCGCCAAGAAATGATCTCGCCAAAACAGGCTGTGGAATTCGCCACGAAGCGTTTCCCCAAAGCGCCGGAAGAGTTGGCAGCCCATCTCGGTATCAGCATTCGAGAGTCTTCCATGGATGGCTGCGACGGTTGGTGCTTGACCAACGGCAAGCAAGTAATCATTCGGCTTAACACGAGCCTTTCCCCTACGCGCAAAAGGTTCACGTTAGCGCATGAACTCGGGCACTTGATTCTGGGAATTCCGGCGATCGTTGGCGAGTCCTATGAGGACATGTTGGCATCCGACTCGGACGAAGAGCGGCGCGTGAACGAGTTGGCGTCCGCATTGCTCATTCCCAAGGACGTTGCCAAAGCATCGCTGTCTGAGCTGCCGGTGGTTGCTGCCGCATTGATGAAACTAGCGAAGAAGGCGAACGTATCCCAGTTGATGGCAGCGATCCGTGTGTGCAATCTCGCCAGCGAGATCGGCCTACAGAACGCATCGGTCGTCTTGTTCGACGGCAGTCAAGTGCGTTGGCAGTGGTCGAAGACTTTGACGATGCCTAATGAGACTGCGGCTGACTTGTTGGTCGAATCGCGCAAGGCCGTACCGCAAGCGTTTCGTCGCCGACGTCCGCAGGGGGACGTCATCGTCGCCTCTACGATCGAGAACCCTTACTTCGGGTCTGCGACGCTCTTCGTGCAGTTGCTTCCGGAAGAGATCGGGCTGAATATCTCTCACCACGAAAAGCGGAAGCAACTTGAGCTGACTCTCTTCTCGCACGATGTCAAGTTACAACAACGAATGTCCGGCTACATCGGTGCATTGAAAAACAGGATCGAGGGCAAGACGCAAAAGCAGGTCGAAGCCGACTTCTGGACTCGTTACCGCGAAACGCTAAAGAATACGGCGATGGATTCCAACACTGGCCAGGCGTACGTTCGGCTGCGAATCAGCGAGTGGTTCTGACCAATCAGCCCCTATTCCCGCTCCGAGGCTGTGATTTTATTGGGTGGGATAGGCTTCCAGCCTGTCAGAAATACGGGGAAAATGACAGGCTGGAAGCCTATCCCACGATTTTTTCACAACCTCTCCGTGTGTTTATCTTTCGTCAGGTTTGTGGATACCG
The DNA here is from genome assembly GCA_963204995.1 of Planctomycetota bacterium. Lineage (GTDB taxonomy): Bacteria > Planctomycetota > Planctomycetia > Pirellulales > Pirellulaceae. The sequence continues at coordinate 2,580 of CAUJKL010000174.1, forward strand.
GTGGATACGAAGTGTTTCATGTCACCGTTGGACTAGCCTGAACCCGGCAGGTTCATCTCGGCTGGCATATTGCCGTCAGGTCGGACACGAATCAGGTTTTGGGTGTCGTCGGCAACAGCGACGAGCCGATTTAGAACTGCGAGCATTTTGGTTTCTTGGTCTCTGTCGTCTGCGAAGAATTCCTTCGATACTACCACGCAACCAAACACGTTGTCTTCGTTATCCCGCGACCGATTGATTCGTAGCCTCGTCGATGCCAAAATGGGGCGTGACTTGTCATCGGGCACCACGTGGCCTCGTTTCCTCCAAAACCCTAGTTGATTCTACTTACCATGATTGCAGTCAGCATTGGCCGTGGCCGCCACAAGATGATGATCGCCGAGTATAAGCACTTGGCCGAACAAGGTGCAAAGCTTGTCGAGTTGCGAGTCGATTACATCATGCGGGCTGTGAATCTGAAGCGGCTCGTCACGGAGCGACCCTGCCCGGTCATCATCACTTGCCGTCGCGAGCAAGATGGCGGGAAGTGGGACAAGAGCGAGGACGAGCGGTTGATGTTGCTCCGCTCGGCGATTGCCGAGGGAGTCGACTACGTTGATCTCGAAGCAGACATCGCCGGTTCGATTCCACGATTTGGCAAGACCAAGCGAATCGTGAGCTACCACAATTTTCACGAGACACCCAAAGACCTTCGGGAAATCCACGAACGATTGCAAGGGCTTGATCCCGACATCATCAAACTCGCTACGATGGCGCACAATCCTCAAGACAATGTGCGGATGCTCGAGTTGATGGCCGAAAGCGAGACGCCGACGGTCGCATTCTGTATGGGCGACATGGGGACGCCGTCACGGATTCTCGCCGCCAGATTCGGTGCTCCGTTCACTTACGCCACGTTCCATCAAGAGCGTGCGCTGGCACCGGGTCAATTGAGCTTCCAGGAGATGCGCGAGAACTATCACTACGACGACATCACACCCAACACGGAAGTTTACGGTGTGATTGCCGATCCCATCGGTCACAGCATGAGCCCGGCAGTTCACAACGCGGCGTTTCGTCATCTCAACATGGATAAAGTTTACATCCCAATTCGTGTGCCGCGCGAAGACCTCGCTGAGTTCATGACGTATTGCCGCAGCTTCGGCCTGCGCGGCTTGAGCGTGACGATCCCGCACAAAGAGGCGATCCTCGACCACGTCGACAGCGTTGACCGCGCGGTCGATCACATCGGAGCGGCCAACACGGTCGTGATGGATGGCTTCGATAAGATGGCTTACAACACCGATTTCCGCGCTGCCTTGGATTCGATCGATGCAACACTGGGGCGAGGCGGCAGCGTCGATGTGTTGGCGGGACGAGCCGCGATCGTGTTGGGAGCAGGTGGTGTGGCGAAGGCCATTCTCCATGCACTGAAGCTGCGAAATGTCGATGTGACGATTGCGTCGCGGACTCTCGCCAAGTCCGAAGCACTGGCAGAAAAGTTCAACTGCAAGGCGACAGAGTGGAAGAACCGGCACAATGTCAAATGCGACATGGTGATTAACTGCACTCCGATCGGCATGCATCCGCAAGTCAACGAGACACCCTTCGAAGGTCGCTACCTCCGCCGGTCAACGATCGTGTTCGACACCGTTTACAATCCCGAACGCACGCTACTCATCAAACAAGCCCGTGATGTCAACGCCAATGTCGTGACCGGCGTCGACATGTTCGTGCGTCAGGCCGCACTTCAGTTCAAGCTTTTTACGGACCAAGAAGCCCCGGAAGATGTGATGCGTGAGGCGATCAAGAAAGCGACCGGTGCGGTGAAGACTGTGGACGCTGAAGGCTGATCGCTGACTGCTGAAAGCTCCCCACATGCAACTCATTCTGATTGGCTATCGTGGCACCGGAAAGACGACGGTGGCGCGACGAGTGGCGGAACTGCTCGATCTCGATTGCTTCGACGCCGATGTCGAAGTCGAGCGGCGTGCTGGCAAGTCGATCAAGCAGATCTTTGCCGATGACGGCGAGCAAGTGTTCCGCGATCTTGAAGTGCAAGTCATCGGCGACTTGGTTCAGCGACCTGATGCGGTACTCAGTCTTGGTGGCGGTGCCGTCATGCGCGAAGAGACTCGGCTCGCGATCGCGCCGGAAAGAGTGATCTGGCTGACGGCCCGCCCTGAAACGATCCACGCCAGAATGACGTCGGATGCCAAGACCTCGGAACAACGCCCGAATTTGACGACGAGCGGCGGATTGGCTGAAATTACGACACTGTTGACTCAACGCGAGCCGGTTTATCGGGCTTGTGCCGATTTCATCGTCGAAACGGACGAGAAGTCAGCTGAACAAGTGGCTCAAGAGATTGTATGCTTGGTACAGTAGCCGTCACGCTCCGCCGTGACGAGCCTGTGTAGGTTGAGTTGAGACAAAGGTCGAGCCTGATTTCAGACATTCGCTCGGCGTGCCAGGCTCATCACGGCGGAGCGTGATGGCTACAATTTCGGTAAACCACGCGTGATTTACATCCTTCTCTTTCTGCTTGGTGTCGTCGTTGCGACGCAGCTCAATCGCGGCATCTACCGCTGGGCGTGGTTTGCCAGACCGATTGGGCCGTGGTCTGCTCCCCACGAAGCGGCTTTGGCGAGGCACTGGTTCGATCGGATTCCAGTCATCGGCTGGATTGGCTTGAGTCGCGAGTCGTCGATTCACGGTCGTGGCTATTGGATTCGCCCGATGTTATTGGAGCTGGCAACAGGCGGCTGTTTCGCAGCTCTGTACTGGTATGAAGTCGCCGGTGGTCCGACTTGCACCATCGAAACCGTTGCCGTTTTGCAAGCACGCTACCTGAAGCATCTCATTCTGTTCTCGTTAATGTTGGTCGCGACCTTCATTGACTTCGACGAGCAGACCATTCCCGACGCGATCACCGTTCCGGGCGTGATTATCGGGCTGATCCTGGCCATCGCGCTGCCGATGAGCCGCGAAGTGGTCTGGGTTGGGCGTCCACTGCAACCGGAGTTCTTGTCCGTGGTGTCAGGCGTGATGAGGGAAAATGAATGGCTAGCCTTCGTTCAAGGCATCAGTAGCCTGTTCATCGGTTTGGCCTGTTTTGTCGGCTGGTGCATCGCCGTCGTGCCCTGGTTGTGGACGACACGCCGTGGTTTGGGAAAGGCATTTCAATACTTTGCGGCCAGCTTTCGGCGTCGCCTGTCGCCGGCCTTGGTGCTGACGGCAATCGTCGGCTCGGTGGCGATTGTGCTCGTGTGGAAGTTTTGTAACCCAGTTCTTGTCGGCCCCAATAACCGCTGGGCGAGTTTGTTCTCGGCCTTGGTGGGCATGGCGGCAGGCGGAGGATTGATATGGGCAGTACGCATCGTCGGCAGCCATGCACTTGGACAAGAAGCGATGGGCTTTGGCGATGTGACATTGATGGCGATGATCGGCGCGTTCCTCGGTTGGCAATCCACGCTAATCATCTTCTTCCTGGCACCTTTTGCCGCGTTGTTTATTTCGGTTTCTCAGTGGCTGTTGACGCGGCGTCGCGATATCGCATTCGGGCCGTATCTATGTGCCGGTGCCTGTTATCTGGTTGTTGATTGGGCCAACATGTGGAATCGCGCCGGACCGATCTTCGGGCTAGGTATGTTCGTGCCGGGAGTGCTAGCGGTCGGGCTCGCCTTGATGGGCATCATGTTGATCGGGATGCGTTGGCTGCGCGAGACAATCTTCGGTGGCGGCTACGACGATTCGAATGCTCAGTCCCAGCCGCCAGTCGCCCAGCCGCCGAACGATAGCAACTGACCTTGCTGTTGTCGGAGAGCGTTGTTAGTATCCCGCCGCTAGTCTCTGCGCAGGCCTCTGGTGCTCTGGTGCCACAGCAGGCTTGTCCAGCAGTGCCAAGTTCGCAGCGGAATCACTGCAGGGCAAGCCCGCAGTGGCACCCCAAAGCAGCAGTGGCACCCCAAGCCAGTAGTGGCACTCCAAAGAACCTAGCGTTGACAATGCAGTAGCAGGAGTTGCGCGATGTGCGCTCGGTCTCAGATCATTATCACCACGGCCATTGTCGGCTTGTTCGCCAGCGGATGTAATCAAAGCCGCGGGCTGACGGCTCCCGGTGCGTCCACCAGCGGTTGGACACAGCCCAACACGGGACTGCCGACCGTCACGTTGCCTCAGGAAGCTCAGTTACAAGATGCCGGGCGCCGCGCGAGTGCTCTGGACGCAGATAATCGCGATCTGCATACCGAGGTTGCACGCCTGGATCAGCAGAACCAGTTGTTAAAGCAAGAGATCAGTCTCGTTCGCGAGCAACTCGCCAAGCAAACGAATCGTAATCGCGAAATTGAAGTTGCCTTGCAAGAGAAGACGCAGCAAGGTGAAGCACTGCAAGCCTCGATCACACGCGGCGGAGGCGCGATCCTGAAAGCCAACAACAGCCTCAAAGACTCGCTGCAGCTGATCCAAATTGCCGGTCTGGATGTTCGACAAGACGGCGACGTAATCCGCATCGAAGTTCCCTCCGACCAATTGTTTCAGCCGGGAACATCGCAGATGTTGCCAAGTGCTTATGCGTTGTTGGATCAAGTTGCCACCTCGCTCAATCGGGCCTATCCGCGACACCTGGTCGGCATCGAAGGCTATACCGACAACTCCTCGGTCAGCGCAGGAAGTAGTCATCAGTTAACTTCCGCACAGTCTGCCGCCGTCGTCGACAATCTTATCCGGCGAAATCAGATCGCTGAGAACGAACTTCTTGGGGTCAGTCAAGGCGCAAACCACCCACGTGCCTCGAACGCGACCCCAGAAGGTCGAGCCAAGAATCGCCGCATCGAGTTCGTCGTGTATCCGGAAAC
>CAUJKL010000175.1 GCA_963204995.1 Planctomycetota bacterium
AGCCGGCGGCATCTTGGGGACATTGGCATCGTCTATTGTAGTAGCGAACGTAACCATCCCCTGGGCAAGCCAGGGGCATTCCCTAAACTCTTTGACCGTGATTAAAAGCGGCGCTGAATTATGCAGAAACGGCTCGCGACAGCGCGACGGATGCTTGCGGATCGAGGATGGCGCGTAGGACATCTGCGGCACTATAGTGCGTTGCGCCTTCAGGTAAGAAACATCCAATTTCGGGCAGCATGTCGCCGGCGGTGACGAGCGGCAACTCGACATAGCCATTTTTGCGATGCCTGGGATAACCGGCAGTGGCACCGAGGCTGCTACACAGGCAAATGACACCTTCGGTATCCGCAGGGTTTCCACCTTTTTGTTCATAAGCCGAAACCGGCTCGGCGGCACAACGGTATCCCAGTGATCCGTCTTCCTTCGCATAGATTTGACGCAACATGCCAAGATCGCAAACTCGCTCTCGCTTCTCACGCGTACGAGGATCCGAGGCAGTTCCTTCCAGCTGCACGACCTTGAACGGGAAACCGGTGGGCGATGCTTTCGGGTCGGTGCGGACTTCGATTTTGCCGGCGCAGACCTTATACAGTACGCGCTGCCGCAGTGCGGGTTCCATGCCCGATTCATCGCAGTAAGCGAATGGGGTTCCCACTTGAACTCCTGCGGCACCACAGTCGAGTGCTTCTTTCAGTCGCCCCGGACGACCGAACCCTCCGGCCAACCAGAAGGGCAAGCCGAGGGCTTTCAGTTTGTCGAGGTCCACGTTGTCCTTTTCGGTGTAGACGGGCTCGCCTTTGTCGTTGTGACTGATGAGCCCTCTGGGTGGCGCGTTGTGGCCGCCAGCGATCGGGTTCTCGACAACAAAACCGTCGACTCGACCGTTGGCCCGCTTTGCGAGCGCGGTGGCCAAGGCGTTCGATGAGACGATTGGCAGAAACTTTGGGCGTTGCAGTTCACCTACTCGCTCAGGCAGGCCCGGAAACACTTCGTCGGGGCATAGTTCGATATGAGATTCTTGTCCCTCACTCGCGCCGCAGACATCCAAGGGGTAAGTGACGTGTTCGTGCTTCGCGAGTCGGTCGATGATCCCAGGAAACTTCATCGGCACACCAGCTCCGACGAGCACCACATCGACGCCAGCCAGCATCGCTCCATAGAGAACCGATAAGTTGCCGAGTTGCGCCTTCTCTAATAGGTTAATTCCGACAGGGTTCTCATGTCCCTCCTTTGCCAAGAACACTTCCATGAATCCTGCCAACACTCCGAGTTGAACTCGCTCGATGGTCGGAGCTGCCGTCCAAAGTGTTGGTAGCTTGGAACCTCCTTCCTCAAGTGGTCCACTCGCACGAAAGTACTCATCGATGACCCGCTCGGCCACATGAGGAAAGGGGAAGTGTTGCAACGCGCGTCGCACGTGCCCCCCGAGATCGCCTTCACCAAGGCGACAACACAGGACGAGATCGATGCCAATGCCTGATACGACACCGAGTTGGCCCAAGGACGAAACGGTCTTTGCCAGCAGCCAATGAGAAATAGCGACTCCCATACCACCCTGGATCACGATCGGCAATCGCATTGCATTCTCCTGTTGAGTCGAAGTCGTCAATCGCTGCCGTCTGGCGGGCAGCGCGATAATGCCTTCCCAGACACGCGTCCTGTGTTGACGACTAGCAGCACGCTTGTAACAGCTTTCCAGAAAGCCAGGAAGTGCAACGCGTTCAATATCGCCAAAACCAATCACTGAGATGCGGAGCGCGCACATTCGCGCGATAGCATGCGAGGCGGCGCGCCGTCAGTTGGACCGCACTCTGTCCGCTTTTTGAAAATATGACGTACTTCGTACCGTCAGCTTGAAAGCGTTCTCCAATCCAATCGGACGCCCTCGAATTGTTCGATGAACTTGCCGCCGAACGCTTTGGCCGGCGTCGAGAAGCCCGGTGCAACTTCGCCGGCCAACGTTCTTTTCATAATCTCGAATGCGGTTGTTGCGGTTAATGAGTAGCCTTCGGGTGTGATCAATGTCGCTTCGACAGAGCGACCTTCGTGGTCGGTCGCGCGGCCCCAGAACTCGGCCCCCCCTTGGGCTCGCTTGCTTTCGTTGGGCCCGGTTATGTTGCGTTTGATCCAGCGCCGGCCAAGCCACTGTATCGGCGCGACCCGCGCCATTGGCAATAGCCAGCGCCAGCGTCGTAACGAACGAATTTGCCTTGTGGGCGCTGCGGCATAGACCCGGATGTTGGGGATACCGGTAGTGTAAAACGCCGACGAGACATCGCCCCAAGGAATCGTTATGGCTTGACGCGTACCACTGGGAAAACGTATAGGTATCGATTGCCAGGCGGTTGGAACCTGAACAATCTGGCCGTCACGACGCACACGCCCTCGGTCTCCCAATCCAGCGAGCATCGTCGTGGCGGTGCCAGGACTGATCGAAGAGGCGGACTTGAAAGCTAATTCGAGATCGCACGCGGTTGGCAGCGCAGCGGACAGTTGCGCCGCGAGGCAGTCGCTCGGCACGACGTCGAATCCGACCGCGGGCATGATGGAAATGCCGGCAGCGACGGCACGATCATGCTGCTGAGCGGCGAATTCAATCACGTTCCACTCGCCGGTGATGTCCAAGTAATTCACTCCCGCCAGCAGACAGGCTTCGATCATCGGCCGAGCAGTCCGCGAAAATGGACCGGCGCAGTGCAGTACGGCTGCCAAGCCTTCGAGATGTTTTGCGGTGTCCGCTGCGGTAGAGAGCGGGAAGGCACGAAAGGGGCAATCCAACTCTTTAGCCAGCGCTTCGATTCTAGCTCCATCGCGCCCAGCCAATATCGGTCGCAGACCATCGGCCACCGCTCGCTCGGCAATCAGGCGCCCCGTGTATCCGTTCGCGCCGTAGACCATCCAATTCTTTGAGTCGCTTGGCATCTTGGTATTCTAGCAGTACTTCCGCTCTGCTGGCGTGCAAGAAGACAGGCGATGGTACAATTCGGAGCCATCTGGCGCTGGTTGCAACCCGATCCGTGAGCCAGGAAGTGCGATCGGCTCTCGCTGACGCATCGGGTTGGCATGTAGATGCGCACACAATGATACTGATACTATCGCAGGATACCGAGCCTTTGACACCTGAACGCTACGCCCGCGTGAAAGCGATGTTCTTGCAAGCCTGCGAGCTCGGGGAAGCTGATCGTCTTGCGTTCATCGAGGAACAGTGTGGCGACGATGTCGAGTTGCGGAAAGAAGTGGAGTCGCTACTCGCACACGATAATTCGCAGACGTTGATACGCGGCGGCGAGGACACGCTACCGAGTTTTCACGCGAGGACGGTTGCGCAGCCGGCCGGTCGATCGGTGAGCCATCAGCTGCAAACGATTGGCTTGCTGACTAAGCGACTTGGCCCCCGCGGGCATCTCGCGATCGGTGCTTTTGTGGCCTGCTTCTTCTTGATGGTTGTCGTACTTCTTGTTAGCCACAGCATTCGAACTTTCCAAAGGACGCTTCGTGCCGAGGCGCTGCTGGAGATTCTGGACGCCAAGTCCGCTGGCTTGGAGATGTGGTTCGACCATGAGGAAGACAAGGTTGAATCGTGGGCTCGCAGCGAAGAACTCCAACGGTTGGGTAACGAGCTGGTGCAACTTGCGGCTGCATCGTCCGACGATTGGCAAGCAGTTCGGGATTCGCCGCTCCAGAAGTTGATCGAGGACGAAGTACATCACTTGGCCGGAAAGCGAGTCGACTATGCGCTCTGGGACCGACGCAATATCGCCGTCGCCGACTCGTTAGCGCCCCAGACGCTTATCGGTCAGAACGCGACACCCTTTGGAGCGTCGGTGCTGGCGTCGATCTTTGAGGGCAAACCGCAAATCTTGTCCTACGACAAGAACCACACCATCAACCGCATGGATCCTTCGCAGGAGATCGCACCGCACGTTGGCGTTCTGGCTCCAATCCGTGACGATGCCGGTCGCATCACGGGAGCTCTGCTGGTCCACGACATTGATGCTCGCCAACAGGCCAGTCGAATTCTTCGCATGGTCCAGTTGAGCACGTCAGGAGAATCTTATGTCTTCAACAAGCAAGGAGTCATGCTTTCGGACAGCCGCTTCACCGATCAGCTGCGCGAGATCGGCTTGCTGCCAGCCGATGGTCACGGCGGAACGGCACACGTCGTACAGCTGCGAGATCCAGGCGGTGATATGACGAAAGGGTATCGCCCCAAAGAATCGCTCTCAGCCCTGCCACTGACCAAGATGGCGCGTCACGCTACGGCGGGCGAGGATGGTGTCGACGTAGATGGTTATCGCGACTATCGAGGCGTTCGTGTGGTCGGGGCTTGGCGCTGGCTCGAAGAACACGGCATCGGCCTGGCGACGGAGGTCGACATGAGCGAACTCGAGCCGAGGCACGGGATGGTCGTCTTTGTGGAGTGGCTCTTCTTCGGACTCTTGGCCACATGTCTGGGTGTCATCGTTTACTCGTACTATTCCATTCTGAAGTTACGGAGCGAACTTGGCGAGCACCACCGACTTGGCCAGTACACGTTGGAGCAGCAAATCGGCGAAGGCGGCATGGGCAAGGTGTTTAAAGCGAGGCACGAGTTCCTGAAACGGCCGACTGCAATCAAGCTGCTGAAACCGGAGTTGGTTGACAAACAGAGTATCGCCCGCTTCGAGCGGGAAGCGAGCTTGGCTAGTCAACTTACTCATCCCAATACGATCGACATCTATGACTACGGCGTGACGCCCGAGGGTGTGTTTTTCTTCGTCATGGAATATATCGAAGGTCTTTCGCTCGCCGAGTTAGTGCAACAGTTCGGGCCAGTGCCCCCGGCTCGAGTCGTCTACCTATTAGGGCAAATCGCCGATTCGCTCGTCGAAGCACACGAGAAAGGGATGATTCATCGCGACCTGAAGCCACAAAACATCATGATTTGCCATCGCGGTGGAAAAGCCGATGTCGTGAAGGTTCTGGATTTCGGGTTGGTGAAGCAAACGCAAACCAGTGAATCGCAACAGCTGACAGGCACCGCGATGCTGGCCGGCACGCCGCTGTACATCGCTCCCGAGCGGCTACGCGACCCCAGCAGTGCCAATCCTCGGACCGATATCTATTCACTCGGGGCGATTACGTACTTCCTCTTGACCGGACGCGATGTTTTTTCTGGCGGCAGTATGGCTGACATTCTGTATCAAGTCGTGAATTCGCAACCGCCGCATCCAGCGGACTTGCAGGCAAGCATCCCTCGCGAACTGGATCAGCTCGTTGTCGACTGCTTGGCGAAAGATCCCGATCGTCGCCCAAAAAGCGTCAGTGAGATCATTCAAAGGCTTGAAGCGATCGACGGCCTCGCCGCTTGGAATCCCGAGATCGCCCAGCGCTGGTGGAGCGAACACCTTCAAGTCTAATCGTCGCAAGCAAGTATCGCGGCTGACTCGCGTCGACTAGGCAGGCGCGCTCGGAAATCGGCACAGCGGCTTGCGCGCTTTCGGCACATCGAGTAGTTCAGAGATGGTTGTGTCGCCAAATGCCTCTTCTACCAATGCTGCCGCGTTATCGATGCGTTGATGCAACGGGCACAACGTCTCGCCGTGCGACGGCAACTTCAGTGGACACTCATGAATCCGGCGAATCGGATCGATTGCGTTAATGACTTCGAGAACCGTCAAATCGTCCGGCGACTTCTTTAGAGTAAAGCCACCATTGAGTCCGCGCTGTGAATTGACGATACGCGCGCGACTAAGCCCCTGCATGACCTTTGCCAAATATCCCGTCGGAACCTGCGTGGTCTCGGCAATCTGCAAATTCGTTCTCGGCTGCCCGCCGTGATCCGCCAAATACACCACGGCTCGTAACGCGTATTCTGCAGTCTGAGAAATCATGCTTGATTCGCGTTTAGGTAAATCGACAAAAGGATATTGACATCCATTTTAGGTTGGGTATATTCGGAACGTCAATCCCACCTAGAGGCCGCGCGGGCCTCGCCATAATGACACGGGAGTTCCTTCATGGCTTCAGCGGTCATCTACTCGCCGCGATACAGCGATCACGAGTCTCAAACGCGCCCCGGCCCTCAGGATACTTCCGCGCGAGACGCGTTCGCCACTCACTTCCAGCATCTGCGCGACGATGCGCTTCCAGAAATGGAACGGATCGAAAACATGCTAACGCGCGTTGTGATCGCCTATGGCCTGGAGTATTGCCACCTCGATCTCCTCGCGAAGAGCTTTCTTGCGCTCTCTCGCGACGTTCGGCGATTGCTGGTTGAGACTCGAAAAGCGGTCTTGCGCGACGATCGCAACTCGAACCAGTTGGTTGCTGCGGAACGAAGCGCGGCTCAGAGCCTTGAGGGTTTCCGGAACGTCATCACGAGCGACCTCACTAGCGAGGATTCGACCCCCGTTTACCGCAGACTGATCGCGACGCTGCTGAAGTTCGAATCGAGTCTGAGCCACAATGTCGCGCCTCGTGTTTCCACTGACGACCGCGTGATGCAAAGTTAATACACGCTCACGCTCACTCTGATTCAGCGGCGTTGTATGCGGGTGGCACGTAGACGCACGTCGGTTCTTGTGCAAATGCGTTGTCCGTCGAAGCATAGGCCCGCGCCCGGCTACCGCCACAGAGATTGCGATACTCGCACACGCCGCATTTGCCTTCAAGTTGTGCTGCATCGCGGAGTCCGCGAAATATCGGCGAATCCTGATACACTCGAACAACACTCTGGAAAGGGAACACGCCACATACGATCGGCATGAAACCACTGGGATGAATCACGCCTGCGTGGCTGACGAACATGACTCCCTTGCCATCGTTCAATCCGGTCGGAACACCGCGACCTGGCTGACGGCTTTGACCGTCTTGAGAACCCCGGCCCTTCATCTGTTGTTGTACGAACCGCCGGTAGTGAGGTGCTTCGGTTGTTTTGATCAAGTAGCTCTGGCGTTGGCTCTGCTCCCAAAGCATGGCGAATACGGATTCGGTCTCTCCGGCAGACAAACAGTAGTTTTCGGCAGCTCGGCCCACGGGCACTACGAAGAAGACCGACCACAGGACGATCTCTTCCTCGGCCAACAACTCGGCCAAGCGATCGATGTGGTGCCAATTTGCCTTCGTGACAACGGTGTTCACTTGCGTTGGCAGCCCGAGGTCGCGTGCTGATCGAAGAATCTCCAACGTCTTTCGAAAACTCCCCACAACGCGACGCAATCCGTCATGCATCGCGGCATCCGCGCCATCCAGGCTGACCGCCAGCCGCGAGACCCCAGCATCACGAAGTCGCCAAATCGCATCGTCCGTCGCAAGTTCCGTTGCGGCTGGCGTGATCGAAACATCCAGGTCTCGCATTTTAGCATGGTCGATCAAGTCGTAGATGTCTTGCCGCTTGAGCGGGTCACCACCGGTCAGCACCAACATCGGCGGCTTGGGGAATTCGGCCAACTGGTCAATCAACTTCTTCGATTCTGCTGTATTCAGTTCGCACGGATTGGCGCGCGGTTGAGCACAGGCTCGGCAGTGGGTACACGCCAAATCGCAGGCTTGCGTTGTTTCGTAGAAGACCAACAGGGGGCTGTTGTTAACATCGCTTCGAGTATACTCTCGCCACCGACTCACCGGCATCGCGGTCATGGTTCAACTCCAATTGTTAAGCAAGCAACCCACCCGATTCGCACCTCGGGAGGCACCCAGTAAGCTAATGTTGTGCCTGAGTCTTCTTGACATACTAGTCTGTAATATCCTATTGTGGATGTCAAGGTCCACTTATCTCGTGCCGTGTTCGCCTCAAAAAATGGAGAGCTGCTATGAGAACGGAAGCAGATCGCATCGTACGGTTCGATCCGTTCGTCCATGAGCATGAGTCCCTTCATCACACGCTCGGGGAATTGCGGTGCCTGCTTGAAGAACGCCGGTCGCCGGAGAAGGTTACAGTGGCCTTGGCGGAGTTTGCCGATCACGTGCGGGTACACTTTGCCCACGAAGAAGAGGCCGAAGGCTTCTTTGATAGCGTGGTCGATCAAGCTCCTCGTCTCAAAACACGGGCCGAGGTCTTGATCGCAGAACATGCCGATATGGCACGAGAACTGACCCAATTGTCAGAGTACGCGAAGGATGGCGTTGTTTCCGAAGAGTGGTGGACGCATCTCAACGACGCGTTCGAGTCGTTTTGGCAGAGGTTCTGTCGGCACGAACGATCCGAGAACGATCTAGTCCAAGAGGCATTTCACGACGATATCGGCTCGAAGGACTAAGAACGGCTTCAAGATAGTCGCGGAGAGTCCGGCGACCGTCTAGAGATCCTTGATTACTTGCGACCGCTACCAACGCTACGTTGCGGGGGAACTAAAATACTTCGATGCCAGACATGACCCCACCAATACGGCGAGTTGCAGTGATCGGTGGAGGAATTACCGGGCTCGCTGCGGCATATCGTCTGCTGGAACTTAAACCATCGCTCGAGGTAACGCTGTTCGAGGCTGCCGAGCGTTTGGGAGGCGTGTTGCGGACGGTTCACAAAGACGGATTTCTTATCGAAGCAGCCGCAGACAATTTTATCACGACCGTCCCGTGGGCTATCGATCTCTGCCGCCGCATTGGCTTTGACGATCAATTGGTCCCGACCAACTCCGGATCTCGACACGCGTTCGTCGTTCGCCGTGGCAAGCTGCATCACCTTCCCGACGGTTTCGTCGTGATGGCTCCAAGCAAACTCTGGCCGATCTTGACGACGCCCATTCTCAGCCCGCTCGGTAAGTTGCGAATGGCCTGCGAGTATCTGATACCTCGACGCAGGCGAACGGATGATGAGAGTCTAGCGGCGTTCATTCGTCGGCGTTTTGGGCGTGAGACTTACGAACGACTGGTGCAGCCGCTGGTGGGCGGGATCTATACGGGCGATCCCGACAAGTTGAGCTTGCGATCAACGATGTCTCGCTTCGCCGACATGGAGCAACAGCACGGTAGCCTCATTCGCGCCATGTACAAGCAGCCAAAACGAAGCGAGCAAGGTAGCGGTGCCCGCTACAGCATGTTTGTTGCGCCCCGCGATGGCATGTCCAGCTTGGTTGCCGCCATCGCAGCGAAACTCCCTGCGGAGTCGATTCGTCTTGGCACACCGATCACGAACCTCGAACGTACAGAGCGCGGCTGGATGCTGTCGCTTCTCAACGCGCCGGAACCGAACGCTTATTTCGATGCCGTAATTGTCACGACGCCTGCCGAACCTACGTCTCGCCTCATGGAAGGCATAAACGAAGAACTTGCTTCCGAGTTGGGCGAAATTCATCATGCCCGTTGCTCGATTGTTTCGTTGGGATATCCGCGAGAACTGATCTCGCATCCACTCGATGGCTTCGGAGTGGTCGTTCCTGCAATCGAGCGCCGGCGCATCTTGTCAGCCAGCTTCTCCAGCGTTAAGTATCCGGGGCGTGCCCCAGCGGACAGTGTCTTGATCCGAGTTTTTATCGGGGGCGATTGCCAGGCGGAGTTAGCCGATCGTGCGGATGAGGAACTCCTGCGGATCGCTCGCGAAGAACTCTCGCAGCTGCTGGGTGTTCGCGGCGAGCCCACGCTTCAATGCGTCAGCCGCCGCGCGGCGAAGATGCCGCAGTATTTTGTCGGACATGCTGACAAAGTGTCGCGAATGCGAAATCTACTGACCCGTCACCCCGGTCTGCAACTGGCTGGCAACGCGTTCGACGGGGTGGGGATTCCGAACTGCATCCACAGCGGTGAGCAAGCCGCTGAACGACTTCTTTCGACTGGAACCGCTGGGTCCGCCACACCGAATGAGTGCTCGTCCTATTCGCGGTAGGTGTAGATGGGCAGATGCCGGTAGTACACTTCCAAGCTATAGATCGAGAAGCAGGTCACGTAGAGTCTGCCTCCCAGGTGGCTCCAGCGATCGGGCTTCGGCTCCCAGCTTCCGCGTTCTTTGCCCTTCGTGACTTGCAGTGTTGGCAGCACGGTTCGCATGGTGTCGTTCCAACGATCCCACGCGTTGCCTTCCATGTGGTGAGTAAGCTGCGCGGCGTAGTACCAATAGTAAACGTCGTAGTTCTCTGCGGGATCGACTGGATGGGACAGAATGTATTCCACTCCCGAGAGCAATCGAGAATCATCTCGCTTCCACCCCAGATACTGGCGACACAACAATCCTTCGGCGGTCATGGTAGGCGTCGCTTGCTGTAACGGCTGATAGACATAGCGGCTGCCGTCATCGAGTTGTACCGAGTCGAGGTACTTGCCGATTCGCAATAGATTCTCCTCGGGGACTTCGAGCCCCGCCATCAAGGCACTCTGCAAGGCCATCACGTACCAGCCCGTCACGGAGGTGTCGGCATCTTGTCCAGGGTAGTATCTCCAACCACCTTCCGGAGATTGCGCCTGTAGTGCGTAAGCGACGGCACGCGCCGCCGGGTCGCGGAATGCTTTGTCCTTGGTCATACCGTAGAGTTCACACACTGCAATCGTCGCTTGCCCGTGTGTGTACAGTTGTTGGTTCGGTACGTCGCCATTGTAAAAGTCGCCATTCGGTTTCTGTAGCTTCAGCAAAGCCTTCCAGCCGTTGGCGACTTGCTCTTGGTAATCACCAGCCAGATGCGTGTTGCCGGCACCCTGAAACGCCAACAATGCCATCGCTGTTGCTGCCGCCAGATTCTCGACAGGACCACCATCGGAATAAGGGCCTTTCAGGCTCCAGCTGCCGTCGCGCTGTTGATTCCGCGCCAGCCAGGCGAGCCCACCTTCGACAGAGCTTTCCGTGGCCGCAGTTCCGCCATACTTGCCCACCAGTGCCTTACGCATTCCCTTCTCGCGCCCGGTGAGCGCCATTCCGATCGCATCGGCTTGGACCTCCGACGGCGCGACTTCCCCCAGAAAACCGGGTTCCAAGATCGGCATGGCTGCGAGTGGATCAGAGACTTCTGGTAATTGCTGCAACACGATCGGTTCGGCGACAGGCAGATCGAGAGTCGGCAACTCCAATAGCTCTTCGCCCGCAAGACTCTCCTCTTCGGCATAAGCAACTTCGATGAACAACTTATCGTTATCCGAGAGCCTTGGTAACGTGAAAATGCTGAGGAGGATAATTGCCAGCACATGCAGCATGGAACTCACGAACCACGACGGCACACCTCCCAGCAACGAAGCGATCACTGAGCCATCGCTTGGTTCCTGGTCCGGCACGATTGGCGCGGGAACGCGTACCTTGTTCGTTTCTCGCGGTGCTTCTGAAGCATCAGGCAGTGGTGTGGCTGGTTGCGGCTGCGGAGGATAGCGTTTCGCGCTTACGGGTTCGCGAGGCGCGGTGCTCGTCGACGGTTGCTTCCTAGGTTGTTGAACAGCACGGCCCGATGTGTTGCGATCCGGTTGCGGCTTGCTCGTAGCAGGACGTTTTTCGTTCGTTGTCGTAGGAGGCTTCGCAGTAGGCTGCTTTGCCAGAGGCGGTTGTGCGGTCGCGGGGTTGGCGGGAACTGCCTTCGGAATGGCGCGGGCCACCGGTGCCGCGGGCACTGTCGCCGGAGGTGATGCTAGTGGGACGAGCGGCTGCGCTACTGGGATCGGAGTAGGGGCAACTGGCTGGGGATAGGTGGGAGGCAGCGGTTGAAAGGTCGCTGGTTGAGCAACGGGAATTGGAGCTAAGGGGACTTGAGCAACGGGCGCAGTGGGGATCGGATAAGCGCTGGGTTGAGGCAGTTGCGCTGGAACTGCTTGAGGAATGAGATGCGGTGGCAGAACCACTGGATTCGGTGCCGCCACAGGCACCACCGATGGATTCGGCGGCACTTGCGGTGGGAGCAAGTAATCAGGCGGTATCGCACCTGCGCGCTTCGCGGGTGTCTTCTCGTCAGGTGTCGACATCCTTACAGCTTCGGAGGTGAACGCTTCTTGTCGCTAGTTTTCGCTTTGATAATGCGGGCCTCGGTTTCCTTTTTCTTCTCAAACGCGACCTTGGCTTCCTTCTGCGCTTCCGTTAACTCGCTCCAAGGCTTCTTGTCCCAAGGCAGTGCAACCCCATCCGGCGGTTCCATGAATACTTCTTGCCAGTGAAAGCAAAGAGCAAACTGCAATTCATCATTCGCGATTGCGGCCCAAGGTGTGTTGACATGGTCGCGAACCACACGCTCCAGATCTTGACGTGCTATTTTCGCCTCTTCGCGTTCGGCGGGAGGTAACTCGCTTTCGGCAATTTCGCCATCCGAACGGCTTGTCGCGCGCCAGGCGTTTTTGGTGCCGTCTTCAGGTGCCTTGGGATCGTCATACATTTCGTCAAGGAGTTGTGCATAGGAGTAGCAACGGACCTTGTTGGCTAACAAGCGGCCCTTCAGCAGGTCATAATTTGCCAGCCAACGTGGCGACGTTTCCGTTTTCCGAGCGCCCTCGGCATTTCGCAGAACTGCGAGCCCTTGATCCAGGATCTCTGCTACTTCCCACAATTTCTTCTTCGTCGGCTTGATGTCGAACTGAATTCCAGCCGCCAGCAATGTGCGAGGAAGTGGTTCGGTCAGGTACTGATTCGTCGCTTGGGCTGCTCGCAGCACCGCCAAACGAAGCGGGTACTGTTCTGCTAATTTCTTGTATTGAGCATCCGATACATAATCAGGCCGATAGCTCAGAAGTTGATCGACGTCAAATTTCGCGCCCGGTATCCGGCCATCGTCGTGCAGCAAGTACATCCCGCCGTTCTCATGGGTCAGGCGAGTCAACGCATAGGGCCCAAAGCCGGATGAGTACGGGGTCGCACCGGGGCCGCGATCCCAAACATTCAAGGCAGCCTGTTCGATGTAAGCCGTTTCCGGGCCAGCATCGACTGGCAGGTTGTAGTTTTCGCTCGTTTCAGGGTCAGTCCACTTGACGGTGACCTCTTCCCGAGCGAACGGGGCGATAGGTCCCATCACATGCACGGTCATCTGATGACGCTTCAGCATCGCGATCGCTTCGTCCAGTTTCGCCACGTCGTCGCCGCTTTCGTCCGTGACGACAATGATCATCACCTGGCGACCGGCGCGAACGTACTTGGCACACTCCATGGCCGTCGCGTGAACTGCCGAAAAGACGTTCTCGACGCCCGAGTCGTCGGCCTTGATGTCACGAACCGCCGCCTGGATCACGCTTCGATCAGCCGTCGGCGTCTTTGTCATCTGGTTCAACGCGACTCCGAAGGCGGCGACGTTGGTCAGCAACGCGTCGTTTGGCGTTTCCGCAAGTTCATCGAGTTCGTCATAGACGCGAGTGAAGTGGTTAATGATTTGTTCTCGTCGCGGACGCATGCTCTCTGACGCATCCATCAACCAAGCGACAAGCAGATTGCCTGACTCGAGCTTGTTCATGATCTCGGCGGTGATTCGATCCACCGAACCGGTATCGCCATGAGCATTGACGACCGCTCCTGGTATGCCTACCAGATCTTCCACGAAGCCGGCATTGTCGTTGGAAGCCAACTCCTGCAAAGTCACTTCCATCCCGCTGAACTCCGTCGAAACCGTTCCCAGCGCGCTCAGTTGTGGCATATCGACCACTTCACCGGTGGGCAACGCGGCAGCGACTTCGACGGTGCCCAGACTGACGGCTCCCACATCTTCCAGAGACGCATCGGTCACCGTGAGATCAAATGCGAGTTCAACGATTTCTGGCTCAGCCTCTTCTTCCACCAAGGGGATGACAAGCATGGCGGAAGTATCCCGCAGGTGTTGCTCGGCAGTGACGATTCCAAGCGCGACCAGCAGGACGACGTGAACGGTCAGACTTGCCAACCAACAGGCCGAATCTCCGTCGAACATTCGCTCCTTGCCGCTCGCCAGATCTCGATACCACGCGGCGAAGTCCGGCAACCACGCCTCGTGCTCGCGCGGCAGCGATCGGGTAGACGCGTAGCCGTCATAGGACGTTTCGGGTAGGAAGGGAGTTTGCACAAATCCACCTCGCGCGGAATCTTCGCAATATAGCTCAAAATGAAGAGCAAACGAAGTGCCACACCGCCCCTCTGCCAGTATCGCTGGCAAAAGGGCAGTTGTGCGATGTAAAGTGCGCTAAAACGCACGGTACGCGCGCCCGTCTCGCCACGCTTTCGCCGCGAGCCGCTACGAGGTAATCTACGCTGAGGAGTGCTGAGGACTACCGTCTGGTGCCTGAGACATTGGCAAAGTGCTCGGTCGATACGTTGTTGACGAGGGCAAGGTTTGTGCCGCTGGTAACCGAAAAATCACTGGCCCGCAATTTGCGGTTAGCATAGACTGTAGGGAAGCACTTTCGGAGTCCGAACGGATTGCAAGAATCAGCCACCGTCTAGGGGAGTGAGTCTCGCGTGTGATCATCGGTCGATAATCAGCGTCACGGTAACAGCCTCGTTCGATGCGAGTCGTGTTGGGCGTTTATGATCTGGTTTATCGGCAGCGCGATGTGCGCGATTGGCTCCTCATCCACACCAAGGAGCGCGTCATGGAGTTTGTCCCACGTCGAATGATTTGCTGGGTCATGTGTTGTGTGCTCGTCACTCCGTTGGCGAATGCACAGGATGATCAAGCGGAGACCAACTTTGGACGCGAAGCACGCGAAGGCACGCCGTCGCTGTGGCGCGATCCTGAAAAGCCGCTCGATCAGCGGGAGCGGATTCACCACTTGCTCAGCCGCGTCACATTCGGTGTGACCGATGCGGCGATCTATGATGTCGAGCAGCTCGGTGTCGACAAGTGGCTCGAACGGCAGTTAAAAGGTGAAGCTGCAGAAACCGAGGCGTTGCAGAATCGATTGGCGAAGATACCTTCCCTGACGATGAGTAATCAGGAGATTGTTAAGACGTATAATGTTCCAGTTCCTCCACTTCGACGCGGTGCGAGTCCCGAAGAACAGAAGCGACGAGCAGAAGCGCGCGCGATGCAGGAAGTCCCCAAGAACGATCTGAAAGACACGGTCTTGCTGACCTCCGTGTACAGTAACAACCAACTTCGCGAAGTGCTTTGCGACTTCTGGCGGAATCACTTCAACATCGACGTGTCGAAAGGGAATGTCAAATACTACGCGACTGAATATGAGCGAGACGTGATTCGTGGCGAAACGCTCGGCTCTTTTGCTGGGATGTTGAACAAACAGGCACGTCATCCGGCGATGCTCGTCTACTTGGACAACTATATTTCACGGGCCGCTCCACGAAGGGAACTTGAAGAGGCCGCTCAACGAGCCCTGTTCTCGACGCGAGATTTTGGCGCGATGATGGAAGCCGTTGATATTGCCAAGATGAAGGGTATCAACGAGAACTATGCCCGCGAACTCATGGAGCTTCATACGCTCGGTGTGGACAATCATTACACACAAGAAGACGTCATCGCGGTCGCCAATATTCTGACGGGCTGGACCGTGCAACAAGATCCGAAGGAGCCGATCGTTTTCGAGTTTCGCAAGGACATGCACGGTAGCGAGCCTCGCGTGCTGCTCAACAAGCGAGTACCCTCGATTCCGGCAAATCCGGAAATGGAAGGCCAGTACGTCCTGAATATGTTGGTTTCCCATCCGGGAACCGCGAAGTTCATTTCCTACAAGCTTTGTCGCTATCTCGTTTCGGACGATCCGTCGCCAGAACTCGTCGACCGCGTGGCCAAGGTCTACGTGCGGAAAAAGTCGGATATGAAGGAGCTTTACAAAGCCATTCTCACTGACGAAGAGTTCTACAACCCCAAGAACTACCAGTCGAAGTTCAAACGGCCGTCCGAGTTCGTCGCCAGCGCATTGCGTGTCACCAACGCGGAAATCGAATCCACCGAAGGCATCCACGCGGCGTTGCTGTTGATGAGCGAACCAATCTATCAATGCGAAGATCCAACCGGATACTACGATCAAGCCGATGCTTGGCGCGATCCGGGCGTGATGGCTCCACGTTGGAGTTTCTGCCTCGGGCTTGGCCTCGAACAAATTCGCGGCGTTCGCATTCCAGATTCGTACTGGGAAGGACTGAAGCAAGGTAATCCGTTGCAGTGGAAAGAGATGCTGACAAAACGAATTCTCCCGGGCGGCTGTACCGAGAAAACCGCCGAAGCACTCGATGCAGTCATCGCCAAGTACGCCCGCTTCAATCCAGAACCCGAGCAGCTTGGCCGATACATCGTCGGCATCCTGCTTGGTTCGCCTGAATTCCAACGTCAGTAACAGTCACTAGACTTCTGATCGCGAACTATCACTAATTCGGCTGAGCCCCATCGGCCATCCGGCATCGAAAACAGAACAACCACAAGGAACACATCATGAAACGTCGCAATTTCCTAAAAATGTCGGCCATCACCTCCGGAGCGGTTTGTCTGAACGTGGCGGGGTTCAAAGTAGCAGCTCGGGCGCAGTTCGCTCCGGGGGAAAATCCCGTGCTCGTCGTCATCTATCTGCGCGGCGGACAAGATCAACTCAATACGATCGTTCCCTACAAGGACAAACAGTACCATGCGATTCGACCTTCCGTTTCGATCAAGGAAGAAAATGCCGTCGTGCTGGACGATCAGTGGGCGTTCCATCCCGCGCTCGAGCCGTTGAAGGCTTGGTATGACAAAGGCAAGGTGGCAGTGGTGGTGAACTCTGGCTCGCCGCATTCGACGCGCAGCCACTTCGATGCACAAGACTTCATGGAGTATGCGGCACCCGGCAACCGAACCGTTCATGATGGTTGGCTGAATCGTTACCTGGCTGCCACGGTGCCAGACGCGAGCAAGGGGTACGGTTTACCCGAGTTGCGAACACTCGCCATGCAAGAACTGTTGCCGCGATCTCTCCGCGGTCGTTATCCCGTCCTCGCCGTTCCGAACGATCTGGACGGTCTGCAAGAGGTGCTCGACCTATTCGATGGGTTCTATGCGGGCGAAAAGAAAATGGACATCAGCGCCTTTCTCAAGCAATCGACGAATGTTCGTAGTGGTGTCGATGCCGATCCGGTAATGACATCGGGACGCGAGACCATCTACGGCTTGCGCCGACTTCAAGAGGTTTTGAAAGGCGACAGCGTCGCGGAACTCGGCCAGTTAACGTTCCAGGAATACCCGGATGGTTTCTTCGCCGACCGCATGAAAAAGCTGGCCCGGGCGATCAAGGCCGGAGTCGGGCTTGAAGTTGCCGCGACTGACATTGGGGGCTGGGATCATCACATTGGACTCGGTTCTGTGGACGGAGCGCTCGATAGAATGCTTAAATTCATGAGTGAAGGTCTGTCCTCCTTCATGGACGATCTTGGATCACACCTCGACCGTACGATGGTCCTTCTCTGCACCGAATTTGGTCGCACCTGCAAGGAGAACGGAAACGCGGGTTCCGACCACGGTCACGGTGGAGCGATGTGGCTGCTGGGTGGCAAGATGAACGGTGGCAAAGTGTACGGCAAGTGGCTGGGGCTGCATGAGAGCGTGATGAATGACAAACGCGATCTTCCCGTGACGACGGACTTCCGAGACATCTTTGCGGAGGTCTTGCGAGGGCATATGAAGTTTGAAGCACCCAATGGATTCTTCCCTGATTACAAAGCCAAGTCGGACAGCCTTGGATTGTTTGCATAGCACGTTCTCCTCCCGTTAACCAATTTCGCGAACGTAATTACTGAACGTCCGCAGCAACGACGACAACCATGTCGAAACGTGCATACGTCACGTGGCGAGTAGTACAGATGGTGAGTTGGAGTGCGGGAATGTTTATCTGGGTTGCGCTGATCGTCCGGCCAGCTCTCGGTTTGCATTTGCTTTGGAATGTCCTGATTCCCGTTGCGCCAGCACTGCTGGTTGTGGCACCGGGTATCTGGCGTAACGTCTGCCCGCTGGGCGGCATGTCGCTGATGCCGCACCACTTCGGTCTGTCCCGAGGCAGGCGAATGTCGTCCACTTGGCGCGGGCGATTGTTTCTGGGTGCGTTCGTCTTGCTGATCTTGGTGGTGCCGCTGCGGAAGGTTTTGCTGGATACCAACGGCCCAGTTCTGGCGGCGGTCCTGGCCGGTGTGGGAGTGCTGGCGATCGGGCTGGGAGCGACTTTCAAGTGGAAGAGTGGTTGGTGCTCGAGCTTGTGTCCAGTCTATCCGGTCGAGTTGCTTTACGGTGCGCGGCCTGTGGTGTCAGTTCCCAACGCCCATTGTACGTCTTGTGTAAACTGCGTTGCGCCGTGCTCGGAGTCTACTGCCAGCCTGACTCCGCTGACAGCCATCAACAACGCACTAGGCCGCACCGTGGGATTAGCGATGACGGGTTTCTTCCCCGGTTTTGTCTGGGGTTGGTATCATGTGCCAACCTACAGTGGATGGGATGGGTTCAGTCATCTACACACCGCCTACGGCATTCCCTTCGCTGCCGGCAGTCTGACGCTGTCAGTGTTTTTATTATTGCGGGCGACGGTGCCAACGAAGGAGCATCTGAGTGCCAGTATTTTCGCGGCCGCAGCGATCATCACTTACTACTGGTTTCGCCTGCCACCAGTGTTCGGCATCGGAGCCCCGGACGCAGCGATGATCGTCGACCTCTCTCAGTGGCTGCCGACTTGGTCCACTACGGTACTGCGGATTGTCACGATCGCCGTCTTCGGCTGGCTGATGGTGGTGCGACCCGGCTGGCGGGCGTGGGAAACGCCACCCCCGGCAAGAGACGATTCGTCGGTCGTCACGCTCTTAAAACCACCGATCGGCGTATGAGATGCGCTCCGATCAAACCTCGCGTGGAATACCACTTTCTGTCAGGAGATCGGAAGCCGTCAAGAACGCGACTAGGCGGCGGGGTGATAAAGTTCGTAGCAACGCTTACGAAATAACTTCCTCGTTTCGCGGTATTCCGAGGGCTAATTGCCGCAAAACCGGGAACAATTAGAGAAGTTATTTCGCGAGCGTTGCCACATGATATTTTGCCGGAGAGGTTGTGAAAAAATCGTGGGATAGGCTTCCAGCCTGTCATTTTCCCCGTATTTCTGACAGGCTGGAAGCCTATCCCACCCAATAAAATCACAGCCTCGGAGCGTAGGAGGTAGAAAGCTCCTCCGGCCCGAAG
>CAUJKL010000176.1 GCA_963204995.1 Planctomycetota bacterium
TATTTTTCCAACGGCGTCGAACCCGTTCACTGGTGGGCTTGTGGTCGTGGTTGGTCGATGATCTACGGTTCGAGCATCTGGTGGACTTCGGCAACCAAGCCCGCGACCAAAGAGATCTACCCAGCACGTGCCTTGTTCGACGGCGACAAACACCAAGCGGACGAGATGCCGATTGTGCTTGCCGGCCGTGGTGCTGGTTCGCTACAAACAGGTCGAGTTCTGGATTATCTCAATCGTGGCGATGACAATCGGCGTGCATGTAGTCTGTCTCTGTCCCTGATGGATCGCATGGGAGTGGTCCTGCCCCGCTTCGGCAACACCCAACAACGGCTGGCGGATCTCTAGCCGAGGTCGAACGCGACCGAAGATTCCAGAACGTCCAATACATACCAGAGGAAACCAGAATGAGAATCGCAAGTCTACTGCTGTCGGCTCTAATCGTCGCGACAGTGGCAACCCTCTCCGCCCCTGCCGAGGCAGCGGACAACGCCGCGTTATTGGGCGAGTTGCGGTCGTCGCCGCACAAGATCTTGTTTGAGTCATACGTCGATAACAACTGGGAGATCTTCGTCATCAATGCAGACGGTTCGGGGCGGCGGAACCTGACCAATACGCCCGACGTCCACGAGTTGTACCCGCAAGCCTCGCCCGACGGCAGCAAGATCTGTTTCCTGGCCGACGTGCAGCAGGACGGCGATACGATTCGCAGCATCTACTTCATGAACGCCGACGGCAGCGGGCGCACGTTCGTCGCCGATAAGGTCCGCGAACCCTGCTGGAGCCCGGACGGTACGAAGATCGCCTATTGCAAACAGGAGTTTTCCAAGTTCAACGTATCGGACTTCGTGAGCAAAGGGCTATTTGTCTACGATCTGAAAACCGGCTCGATTGTTCAGCATCCCAATACGAACATCCATCACCTGTATGTCATCAACTGGTCGGCGGACGGCAAGTGGTTTGTTTCCACGGTGCATGGCGGGATGGGATTCGGCCATGCGATTCTGGCGCTCGAAGCCGACGGCGACCGGGTGGTCGATCTGAAGATTGGCGGCTGCCGGCCGTGTCTGAGCAGCGACAGCAAGCTGATCACGTGGAGCCGCGACGATCACACGATCTGCGTGGCGGATCTCGACCTGCAGTCCAGCACGCCCGCGGTGTCGAACATCCGGGTGATCGACGAACAAAAGCAGGCGCACCTCTACCATCCTGATTTCTCGCCGGACGGACGCTACATCTCGTACAGCGTCGGCCCCGGCGGGCGCGTGCTGGCCAACGGTCCCGGCACGCACACGCAAGTCGCCGAAATGATCGGCGTCCGCGGTCCCTGGGACTTGTACGTCAAACCGATTAGCGGCCAAGGCCCGGCGGTACGGCTGACGCAGGACGAAAGCCTGTCGAACAAGGAATCGGAATGGATCCGCAGGCCCGCGACGGAGAAGAATTGATGTCTGTCTCGTTCCCTTGGTTCGTGCTGCTGGCCCCGCTGCTTGTGTTGGCATCGTGTGCGAACCCCGGCGTGGGACATGTTCCGCACGTGGCCGTCGATACGAAGACGATCACTTCGTCGTCGGGAGTTTCGCTGGTGTTGATTCCCGGCGGCGAGTTTCTCATGGGCAGCAGCGGCGGCGACCCGGACGAATCGCCCCGGCACAAGGTGATCGTCGCGCCGTTTGCTATCGACCAATACGAAGTGACGCAGGCCGAGTACGCGGCGCTCGAGTTGCCGGACCCGTCGCATTTCAAAGGCGAGGGCCGGCCCGTCGAACAAGTCCGCTGGTCGGATGCAGCGCTGTTCTGCAACCTCCGCTCACAGCGTGAAGGACTGCAGCCGTGTTACGACGAAGCGACGTTTGCTTGCGACTTCGAAGCGAATGGCTACCGCTTGCCGACCGAGGCAGAATGGGAATACGCGGCGCGGGCCGGTGCCGATACCGACTACGATTTCGGCGGCACGCCGCGAGCGATCAAGAGCTACGCCTGCTATGCGGGAAACTCGAAACAGAAAACCGACCCCGTCGGCCAGAAGAAACCCAACGGCTGGGGTTTGCACGATATGTACGGTAATGTGTCCGAATGGTGCCACGACGTGTATAGCGAAACGTACTATCAGTCGAGCCCGAGCGACAACCCGCGAGGTCCCGAGGAAGGCAAGAAGCGAGTGATCCGCGGCGGATCTTGGAAGTCGAGCGAGGCGGCGTGCCGGGCCACGCTGCGGCAGTCCGACGTGCCGGGAATCACCGACGCTTGCTTTGCCCGCGATACGTACGGTTTCCGCTGTGTGCGGCGGCTGACGCCGGAAGAACTCTCCGAGGTTACGGACAAGTAGACGGAACGGCCACCGATGTTGTTTCACACCTGGCCGTTTCTGCTGTTCTTTTTGATCGTGTGCGCGGTCTTCTTCGCGCTGAAGCGGACTCACTATTGGCTGCACTGGCTGCTGGCGGCGTCGTATTTCTTTTACGGCTGGTGGAATCCGCTGTACCTGCTGCTGATCGTTTACTCGACGCTGCTGGACTACGTGGTCGTGGCGGCCATGGACGGCAGCCCGCGCAAAAAGATGTGGCTGTGGATCAGCATCGTCAACAATCTCGGGCTGCTCGGCTTTTTCAAATACGCCGGCTTCGTGACCGACAACCTCAACGCGCTGTTTGCGCACACCGGCCTCACCTGGCAGTTGCCCGCGCCGGACGTGCTGTTGCCCGTGGGAATTTCGTTCTTCACGTTTCAGTCGATGAGCTACACGATCGACTTCTATCGCGGCGAGATTCCTCGAGAACGGAGCTTCATCCGCTTCGCCGCGTTCGTGTCGCTGTTTCCGCAATTGGTTGCCGGGCCGATCGAGCGGGCGAAAGAGTTGCTGCCTCAGTTGTATTCTTTCCCGCGCGTGACGCGGCACGACGTCGCAGACGGGCTGTCGCTGTTCGTCGTGGGATTGTTCAAGAAAGTCGCGCTGGCCGATTATCTGTCGGCGTACGCCGATCCAATCTATGCCACGCCCGGCCGCTTCGATTCCCCTGCGCTATTGCTGGCGACGTTCGCTTTCGCCTGGCAGATCTATTTCGACTTCAGCGGTTACACCGACATGGCTCGCGGCGTCGGCCGCGTGCTGGGGTACAAGTTCATGCTGAATTTCAACAACCCGTACCTGGCGACCAGCCTGGGCGACTTCTGGACGCGGTGGCATATCAGTCTGTCGACTTGGTTCCGCGATTACGTCTACGTGCCGCTAGGCGGCAACCGCCGCGGTTCCGCACGCACGTATTGCAACTTGTTCCTGACGATGGTGATCTCCGGCCTGTGGCACGGTGCCGCGTGGACGTTTATTGTCTGGGGCGCGATTCACGCGCTGGCGACGATGGCCACGCGCAAGGCGGAACGTTCGCACTGGTATCGCCACCGCGTGCCGGCGTTTGCCAAACAAATCGTCGTATTCGCGGTTGTTTGCTTCGCCTGGATTTTCTTCCGCGCGGAAAGCCTTTCGGACGCTTGGCTGATCGTGAGCCGGATCGCGATGAGCGGCTGGTCCGATCCGCGGTTTCCGTTGTTGGCGTTGTCGCTGGTCGGAGTCGTGTGGCTGTATCAGTGGTGTTATGAATCGGCGGCGCAGTGGGTTTTGGAATCGTATGTCGTGCGCGTCGCGCTCGTCGTGTTGATGCTGTTGTACTTATCCGTCGTGCCCGGTTCCAGCAACGAGGCTTTCATTTACTTTCAGTTTTAGTGCGTCTTGCCATGACCACCGACAATCCGAACGATAACCGTCACACTGAATCGCCGCCTGACGCGAAGAAAGCTATCGAGGTGCCTTTCGGTTCCAATGCGATCCGGCTTTCTGCCGGCCAGTGGGCTGTTGCGGCCTTGCTGTTCCTGCTGTCGATCGCCGCCGTCCCGCGCATGTGGAGTTATGCGGAGCCGACGAAGTTCACGGCCGACGATCGCATTCCGTACGAGTTCAGTGATGACTACTGGTTATACAGCCGCCGCGTCACAAGCTGCGTTGCCGACCGGCAAGTGCTTGTGATTGGCGACTCGGTGATCTGGGGCGAGTACGTCACGCCGCGGGAAACACTTTCGCATTATCTGAACGAAGAAAGCGGCGACCTCCGTTTCGCCAACGGCGGTTTGAACGGTACGCATCCCTTGGCGCTGGGCGGATTGGTGCAGCACTACGCGTCGGACGTGTGCGGCCAGCGAGTGATCTTGCATTGCAACTTGCTGTGGATGAGTTCACCCGAACGAGACTTGCAGGTGGACAAAGAAGTGTCGTTCAATCACGCAACGCTCGTGCCGCAGTTCACACCGCAGATTCCCTGCTATCGAGCCTCGTTCGCCGATCGCATGGCGATTACGGTCGACCGCAGCGTTCCCTTCCGCGCTTGGGCCAAGCACTTGCGAGTGAAGTATTTTGCAGGACAAGACCTGCACACGTGGTCGTTCGAACATCCGTACGAGAATCCGCTCCGCGAGATTCTGAATCCCGAGCCGCGCGAAGAATCGCCGCGGCATCCCTCACGGCCTTGGTTCGAGAGCGGCCTCGAAGTTCAGGACGTACCTTGGATCGAACTCGACACTTCGTTGCAGTGGCAGGCGTTTCGCCAGACCGTCGAGTTGCTACAGGCCCGCGACAACAACGTTTTCGTGATCCTCACGCCGCTGAACGAGCACATGCTCACCGCCGAAAGCCGGCAGCGTTACCGCGCGACGTTTGCGGCGGTGGAAAACTGGCTGCGCGACCGGCAGATTGCATACGCCGCACCCACTGTGCCGCCAAGCGACGAATTTGCCGACTTGAGCCACCCACTCGCGCCGGGCTATGTGCGGCTCGCAAAAGCACTTCGCGCAAACGAATCGTTTCAGCGCTGGCGTGTGTTTGATCCGGCCGCGACTTGAGTCCGTTTCAAACCTGTACCGGCACCACGAATGGCCTACGATAGCTGCCTTTTGACGGATCGAAGATTATGCGAACCCTGAGGCAAGAACGAATGCTGCGAACATGGCACTCCGAGAGGCCAAGAGGGCCATGGAACCTGTGCTCATAGCCAACGGCTTTGTGTTTCATGGATTCGCAATCAGGCGGTCACATCGACGGCGCAGTCACAATTCCGATGGATCGAAAACCTAATCCGAGAAGGAAGATGCCGCAATGAAGTTTCAATGCGATTAAGCGAACGTGCCCCGTTACCTCGGACAAGTAGGCGAGCCGGAGACGAGTCAACCGGGCAATACTCACGACACACGACTCAGTCGAGTGTTCGACTACCAAACCAGCTCGCTGCAGAATGAGGATCCACTCGAAGCCAATCTTGGCTCGGTAAATAGCGGTCGGATGCGCATTGCGATTTGCTTGGATAAGACGATTGCTCAGGCGTTAGAAAGTGAGCGTTACAATGCCGAACGCCTCGCACGGGTGTCGCCAGCGATTGATACGTACCTACGCGTCGTGCCAAGTCGGTCGGTTTGCGCACCTCGAGCTGCGTGCGGTTGAGTCGCGCAAACCGAAATCAACAGTCGTAGGTAGTGTACAGCTCGGGGATGCCTCTTCGGTCTCCGGCATCGGCGAGAGCGAAGATTCCGCAGTTTGATACCCATAGAGGTTGTGAAAAAATCGTGGGATAGGCTTCCAGCCTGTCATTTTCCCCGTATTTCTGACAGGCTGGAAGCCTATGCCACCCAATAAAATCACAGCCTCATATCGAAATCGAGCGACACGATTGGCGTCCACAATCTATTTGTCCCTCGCGCTCACCTGCCACGTGCCAAGTAGTTCGTAGAATTGCTCGGCATTGGCCAGGTTTTGTGTGGATCTTGTGACAAGTAGTATGTGGAAAGTGGCTTAAGTCGTTCCCGCTCGGTGCATTTCGTGACAGCTTTTATGTAGAACACCATTTCTGGCGTTCTATAAACTTGTTGTCGTAGATTTCAGATTGCGTGCATGTCGCGATGACCGCCGCACACCCAACGGTGGCCGTTGTGTTGTCGAAGTCTCGGTCATGTTCGAGCTCTCACTCGCGAGCGCGCCTTACACTCAAACATCCCGCAGGCAAAAGCAAAACGTCGCCAGTGCAATCGAAACCAGAGTTGGGATGCCATACCCCAAGATGACTCGAAACAGCGAGAAGTCCTCGTAATCGCCGCGCTCGAAAAAAGAACCGCGTTCTTCCGGTTTCGGTTCTGGACTGGAGCCGCCCCCTAGCGAGCTGAAGAAGTTGAGGGCATCACGAAACGTGGCGTCGAGATCTGGTTCGGGCGGTTCGGCTTCCGCTTCTTGCCACGGTTGACGCAACAAGGTAGGCAGCGCTTGCGTAAGACTGATCGGTGAGAATTCCTCCAAGGAGAAGGCATTGAGAACGAGATTGACCGGGAACCAGAGGAAGACCAGCACCACGATCGCGAGCAAGGTGTTTCGAAACAACGTGCCCAATAAGAAGCCAACCGACACCAGTAGCGTCAGCACCAATGCCACGACCGTCAAGGAAGCGACGATGCCGTAAACGGTAACCTCGTCCTCGGGAGCCGAGCGCTCGGCCAAGGCCACGATGGCAATCGCGGGCACCGTGACCACGAGAAAGACGCTCAACACCAACGTTACGCGCGCCGTCCACGCGGCCAGCAAGTAGGCATAACGAGTGACCGGGCGGCTCAGAATCCCATCGGCAGCAACGCCCGATCGAGACCCCGAGAGCGGGTTAACGCTCAGCATCATCACGACCAACGACCAAGGGAAGACGATGTAGGGAAGCAACAGCACGGCGATCAGCGGAGCGGTTTGAAAGCTCTGCCAGTTGGCAATCAGTTGGACCATGGCCAGCAGCCCGGTGGCAATCAGCCACAGGCGAACCAACCAACTGGACCAGAGCATGCGGAGATCATGCCAGAGAATCGCCGTGAACGGCATCATCGTGGCGGTCAGCTTCGAAAGTGAAGCGTTGGAATCCATGGGCCTCGTCCTCTTGCAATAACTGCAGATAGACGTCTTCCGTTTCGTTTTGACCAGAACGCACGCTCTGCAAAGAAACGTTAGATGTCTCGACTAACTTCAACACTTCCGACAACGCACGCGCATGATTCACTCCCGCAGCCAGCTGAATCGATATCGTTTCGCCCGTTCCAGCTTCGGCCTCGATGCCTTCCATCGAACTGACTTGCTGCGCCAGCCGTTTGAGGTCTTCCGCGGTGCCATCGAGATCCAAACGGAAGACGTTGCGTTTCAGTTGTCGCTTCATATCGCGCATCGTTCCGGAGAAGATCATGCGGCCTTCGTGCATGACGCCGACGTGACTGCACACTTGATCGATGTCGCTGAGGATATGAGTCGCGACGACGATCGTTCTGGTTCTTCCCAATTCTCGAATCAAGTTGAGCGTAAACCGGCGTGCCGCAGGATCGAGACCGGCGGTCGGTTCGTCCCAGATCAGAATCGGCGGATCGCCCATCAGCGACGCGGCAATTCCTAGCCGAGTGTTCATGCCTGTCGAGAACGTCCGAATGGGCTGGTTCGTCGCACCGAGCAAACCGACCGCTCGCAGCAACGACGCCAGTCGCGGCTTTCGAACGTGCTTCGGCAATCCGTACAGTTGCCCCAGCAAGTCCAGGTATTCAATCGGTCGCAAATGCTCGGGAAGTTTCGGATTCGTCGGCAAGTAGCCAATCAGCTTGCGAACAGAAACTTGATTGACGCCACAGCGCCGGCCCATGACCTCGGCGTAACCGGCACTGGGCCGGTGCAACCCCAACAGCAACCGCACGGTCGTCGTCTTTCCGGCACCGTTGGGGCCCAGCAAGCCAAAGATCGCTCCTTGCGGGACTGCCAGATTCAAATCGTTAACCGCAACCAGCCGGTTAGCATAGATCTTCGTCAGGCGTTCGGTACGGATTGCGAGCGGCACGTGAAAACTCCTAACTTGGGCAGCCTCAGCTCTCTAGCTTACTTACCAAGCCGCGGAGTTCTATGTTTCATCAAACTAATCTATTCGAAGAGGCTGTGAAGAATTGAATCGGAGCAGAGGGCAGGCCTCTTTGCTGTAAATCAACGAGCTGGGTCGCTATGTAGGCTGGGTCGCGACCCAGCCTACAACTTGTGTGTTGGACCGATTCTCGCCGCGTCGAGTTGCAAAGTCTCCTTGGCACGCACTAAAATGTGCCAAGTCGAGACCAACCGGCACTGCGTCCGCATAGGCGACCAACCGCCCCCAGCCAAGCGTCTCAGCTCAACGCACAATCTACCCGTCCGAGTACAGATGGTTAGATTGTTATTCGTTTTCGCCGACAGAATCAGGAGTACACGATGGCACAGTTTGACCGCATCACTTTCGATTCGGCCGTCATGGGTGGTAAGCCGTGTCTTCGTGGTCAGCGTGTGACCGTGGGCACGATACTTGGACTGCTTGCCGCTGGACGCACGCGTGATGAAATCCTCAAAGCGTATCCGTATCTTGAACCGGAAGATATCGATTAAAGCTTGGCCTATGCGGCGTGGCGCATGGAAGAGCGTGATGTACCTTTGGCAACCGCATGAGTATCCAGATTCTGATCGATATGAACCTGTCGCCAGATTGGGTTGATGAATTGACCAACCATGGCTGGGCTGCCGTGCATTGACTGCCAATTTGAATCGCACGCCACCAATGTCGGCGAACACCTATATGGCCTCTGAAGTCAAGAGAGCGCACCGGTATTTTTCCCGTGTTGTTTTGCTCTTTGACTTTTTTCTTTCGTGACCCCGCGAGTTGACGCGGACCCGCGATCGAACGTTGTCGCAACGGGTTGAGGGCGA
>CAUJKL010000177.1 GCA_963204995.1 Planctomycetota bacterium
CGGCGACTTGTCACCGCTTTGCTCTCCAGTGCGAAGCACTTTTTCAGCATCACCGCAACTTACATTGGATAGCGAATAATTGGTGCCAAGTCGAAAAATACCAAAGCGACGATGAATCGTCGCACTCCAAAAAGTGCAAAACTGGAACTGAGCACTGGCAGAGCCAGCGGCATCCTGGCGCAGTTACAACGAGCGCATGTACTTCGCCCGCAGTCAGTGCCGCGTTTCCTAGCAACGCTAGGCAGACTCGCGAAGGCGCTCCGAATCAGCGGCACAAAGGGCGACGATCGCCAAGTTGTGCCGGTTGGCGAAGGCGATGACTTCTTCCCGATCGAGAAAGATCGTCTTGTCCGCCTCGATGGCCAAGACTCTCGCACCGGCTTTGACTAACTCGTCGACCGTTCCCTTGCCGATGGTCGGGACATCGAACCGCATGTCTTGCTGAGGTTTCGCAACTTTGACGAGTGTGAAGCCGCCTCCCTTGCACAGCTCACCGGCACGGCGAATACAGGCATCGGTACCCTCGATCGCCTCCACGGCCAGGACGGCTCGGCCTTTCACGGCAACACTCTGTCCAATGTCAACTTCACCGATCTTCTTGGCGAGTGTCCAGCCGAATTCGATGTCTTTCATTTCGGCGCGGGTCGGCTGTCGTTTCGTGATCGTGCCTGCTTTCACGAGGATCTCCGGTACAAAATGGGTCGCGGGAACGAAAGTGATTCCATCCTCGGCAAAGGCGTCGACGACGGCCCCGAGGAGAGTGTCGTCTTTACGATCTTTGGTCAGGCTCCAAAAATGCGGAAAGAACGTGCATATGGTTCGCCAATCCGGTAACAGCTTAATCCAGTGCGATTGCATCAACAGGGTCTTGTGAAACTTTCCCGCCATCGTTGCCCGCGTGACGCCCTGTTGGCGGAAGTAGCGAATTGCACCGCCGATCTTGGCGATACCGATGTCCGAATAGGCGGTGCTCAGCTCGCGAAGAACGGGATCCGCATGCCCTGCGACTCCCAAACAGACAAGCTCGCATCCTTGCTCGCGCAACGCCTCCGCCACCACGATCGGATAACGGCCCCATCCGGCGATGAGTCCGACGCGGCGTGCGTGTGCGTGGGTCGTTGGTTCTGCTTGCATGAGATTCCAGATTCTATGCCGCGTCTTTGAGCTTTTCAGCCAACTCGGCAACTTGCTTCTGCAGTACCTTGAATTGTTTTCGCATCTCCGGCAACTTGGACAAAGCAGCCTGCTTCAGGAGTTGCTCGCGATCCGCCGTGGCGGGATAGCCAAAGTAGATACTACCTGCGGGAACGCTGTTCATCACTCCGCACTTGGCACCCAAAATCGCACGATCGCCGATTTCGATGTGATCGCGCACGCCAACTTGCCCGGCCATCACCACATAGTCACCGGTCGTTGTGCTGCCCGCGATGCCCACCTGAGAACAGAGCAGGTTATGCCGGCCAATGCGACAGTTGTGACCAATCATGACGAGATTGTCGATCTTGGTTCCTTCGCCGATGGAGGTCGGTCCATAGGTTCCGCGGTCGATCGCCGCCCCCGCACCGATCTCGACATCGTCGCCAATCGACACATAGCCAAGCTGTGCTGACAGAATGTGACGCCCGTCGATTGTCTCGTAACCATAGCCGTGAGCTCCGAGCACGGCACCGGCGTGGATAATCACTCGGTCGCCGATCACCGTGTTCTCGTACAGCACGACATTTGGATACAGCGTCACATTCTTGCCAATTCGCGAACCAGCCAGGATGTGGACGCCGGGGTGAATGATACACCCTTCGCCGATCTGCACGTCATCGCCAATCGTGACTGTCGGATAGACCACGACATCGCGTCCTAGTTTGGCCGATTGGCTGATGTGAGCTGCCGCACTCACGCCATAAGACTGGTGATTAGTTTGCGGCCGAAAGTGTTCCACGATTTTTGCGAACGAAGCGTGAACGTTGCTGACCGTTACGAAGGGTACTCCCGCAGGCGTCACGTCCGGCGGGACTAAGACAGCCGCCGCACGGCAGTCGGCCAATTGGCTCGCCAGCTGCGCCTTATCGGCAAGTGTGATGTCACCCACATTCGCGTCGCGAATGATCGCGGCTCCCGTTATCGGAATGCCTGCGTCGCCATTCAGCTGTCCGCCTACCAGATTAGCGATGTCGCCAAGTGCCAGATCCATGCGGAGTCCTTTCCACATTCAGTGTGATACGTCAGTACGCTACTATCGTCGCCGAGTCCCAGCCACTGCTAGTTCGCCGACCAAAGGGAGGGATGGTAACGAGACTCGGCAGATGGAGCAAGATCGCCGATCGTCAGCCTAAGCTACGATCATTCACCAGAGTTTGCAGTTCACCGCAACGACAGGCTTATCGAGACGGCGGGTGGCCGTGGGCGGGTGGCTGTGGCGGAGTCTTCGACGCCACGGCTGATTGGAGTTCATGGTAAGCCGGGGCTTCGCGGACTCAGCCCCAGCCACCTCCAGAGTTCGCAGTTCACCGAAACGACAGGCTGATCGAGACGGTCAGAGTTGATCGAGAGTGCTAGCGGCACAGCTTTAGCCCGGATTATTCACCGCAGGCCGAATCGAGGTCGCAAACCCATCTCGAAGCTGCGCAAACCGATTTGTACTCGAACCCTTGGCACCACCGAGACCGCCGCGAGTTGCCACCGAAGTTCCGGCGCGGCGGCGGTTTGCTTGACGGCCTACAGATCTCGTTGGGGATCGGGACGCGGTGTGGTTGCTACTCGCGATCTCCGCAGAGCCAAGTTATCATAACTTCCACTCCAACTACACCTTTGATGAAGGATGTCTGATGCGATACGCACTGTACTTGCTGTTCTTGCTCGCTGCGAACGAGGTGACCGCCGCTGATAACTGGACGCAGTTCCGCGGCCCCAGCGGCGACGGGTCGACCGACGCGACATTGCCGCTCACCTGGAGCGAGTCCGAGAACGTGAAGTGGAAGATTCCGATCCACGGCAAGGGATGGTCGTCGCCTGTGATTTGGGCCGATCAACTTTGGCTGACGACGGCCACCGAAGATGGCAAGCAGATGTCGGCAATATGTGTCGATCGCCATTCGGGAAAAGTGCTGCACGACATTCTGGTCTTCACGAATGAAGAGCCGGAGTACTGCGAACCGTCGAACAGCTATGCTTCGAGTACACCGGTGATTGAAGAAGGACGCCTGTACGTTCACTTCGGCAGTTACGGAACGGCTTGTCTCGATACCGTGACCGGGGCGAAGATCTGGGAGCGACGCGACTTGGAATGCAACCACTGGCGCGGACCTGGCTCCTCGCCGATCGTCTATGGCGACAAGTTGATCGTGGCTTACGACGGATACGACTACCAGTATGTTGCAGCGTTGGACAAGCACACTGGCCAGACCGCTTGGCGACGCGATCGCGAAATTGACTACGGTACGGAAAACGGCGATCGCAAGAAAGCCTATTCGACAGCGACCGCGTTCGAGCATGAGGGACGCACCCAGATCATCAGCCCCAGCGCTACTGAGTCGATCGCGTATGACCCCGATTCCGGCGAGGTGCTGTGGCGCGTGCGGCATGATGGCATGAATGCCGCCGCCAAACCCTTGTATGCTCACGGATTGGTTTATATCGCGGCAGGCGAAGGCCCGTACACCCTGATCGCCGTCAAGCCCGATGGTCGCGGTGACGTCACCGATACGCATATCGAATGGGGCTTCAACAAGAGTGCGCCTAAACGTCCGTCGCAAATCATCAGTGGTGATTTCATGTTCATGATCAACGACGACGGCGTCATCTCTTGTATCGACGCCAAAACGGCCAAGATCGTCTGGCAGAAACGAATCGGCGGCAACTACCGCGCGTCGCCGATCCTGGCCGGCGGACGCATCTACTTCTTCAGTCAGGATGGAACGACGCCCGTGATCGAAGCGGCCGACGAGTTCAAATTACTCGCCGAGAATAAACTCGAAAATGGCTTTCAGGCATCGCCCGCCATTGCTGGCAACTCGCTGTACCTGCGAACGATCAAAGATTTGTATTGCATCGAAGCGAATTGAGCCCCCTCCTGGAGTTTGCATTTATGAATCGATGGTCTGTTATCGCTCGATTCATCGCGTTGCCGACGGGGCACCGTCTTTCGAAGACTTCGGAAGTTTAGTTGCAGCCACGCCAGCTTACGGATAAGAATACGCCTCGTTGTCCGGATCGAAGTCGGCGTCCGTGAGGCCGACATTCAACTTGATGTTGCGGTAAGTGTACTCCTCTTCGAGCACCGGCTCACCGCCCGGTTCCGTTGGCCACGACCAAGCCGCGTATCGCACGGGGACACCCAGTTCGTCGTCGATGTAAATGTGAGCGCGATAGAAGGTGAAGTAGTCGCGCTGAACGGGGTGCAGCACTTCGATCAGCGTGCAGACATATTTATCGACCTTGGCACCTTTGTAAAACGTAACTTCGCACTCGTCGTGTTTGAGGTCGCTCGTGCCCCGCACGATCAGTTCTTCGATCAGGTTCTGGATGCCGATATCGGTGATCGGGTAGCGCTGCCCCATCATCGCCAAGAAGCCTTCCGGTGGAAGATAGAATCGCTTGAAGCCCAGCAGCCCAGTCTCGTGGGCGATGAGTTTATTGTCATTCGCACCTTCGACCCAAATCACTTCACGGCCAGCCACCGAGTCGGGCTTTAGAAACTTCAAGTAGACCGCAAACGGTACGACGACCTTGCCATCTTTAACTTTGCGGTTACGGATCTTGGCCAAAACGAATTCGTTTTCGCTCAGTGTGCCGTTAATTCGCTCGCGTTTGATGATCGTGGCCGTGTAGTCCTCGACCGTCTCCTCGATCAACTTGAGTCCTTCCCGCGCTCGTTCTAACGCTGGCTCCAGCGGATGTTTGCTGACGCTTTGTTTTTCGATCTCCTGGGCCAGTGCAGCGGTGGCCAGGAGCACACACGGCAACACAACTTGCAGGATTCGGGAGGCAAGACAATTTATGAGCGAGGGGGAAGTCTTCATCGTTGCTCCTGGCAATAAGGTAGGACTGCTCACGGTACTCAAGCCACGGAAACTATGCAACCAGCCACATGGTGGGCCGTGCGCGGTCGGCGCAGTTGCTTCGCAAAAACGCATGGTGTCTACTGGTGCCACTGCTTGCTCGCAAGCAGTGCCGCACTGTTGGTGGGCAGAGCCTACCCTACTACCTGGGAGCCACAGAGATGCACGAAACATCGCGAACTTGCTTCGGTCTAATTATTATTGCGGCAGCGTCAAGCTTCGGCTCCGCTAGCGAACTTGAATTTCGCGACCAGGAGTTACCCACGAAGCTGACCGTTGGGTACGCAGTCCGGTTGATTGATATGAACGATGACGATCGCTTGGACATCGTGATCGTTGATAGCAAGCGACTATTGTGGCTGGAGAATCCTAATTGGAACGAGCACATGATGCTCGACACACCCTCTCAGCGGCACGACAACGTTTGTTTCGCTCCCTACGATATCGACGGCGACGGACGCCTCGACTTCGCCATTGGAGCAGACTGGCAGCCCAACAACACGGCGTCGGGCGGGTCGATCGGTTGGATCTCACCGGGCAAGACGATCAACGATCTGTGGACCTATCACGCCATCGGCGAAGAGCCCACGACACATCGGATGCGGTTCGCGGACATCGATGCCGATGGGAAGGACGAGTTGATCGTCGCGCCGCTCAAGGGCCGCGATACGACGAGCCCCGACTTCGCCGAGAAGGGCGTGCGTCTGTTGGCTTACAAAGTTCCTAAAGATCCCGTGAACGGCGAGTGGCAGCCGGAAGTCATCACGGACGAACTGCGAGTCATGCATAACTTCTGGCCGATCCGGCAAGGTGGTAAGACGCGGCTGCTCACCGCGAGCTTCGAAGGTGTGAACGCGATGTATCGTCGTGATGATGGTACGTGGGGTCGCGTGCATCTCGGCACCGGCGACCAAGTCTCTGCGCCGAATCGCGGCGCGAGCGAAATCAATTCAGGTGAACTCGGACCAGACCGCCCGTACATCGCGACGATTGAACCTTGGCACGGCGATAAGGTCGTTGTCTATACCAAGCCAGAAGCCGAGTATGACGGCAGCGGCGAGTGGTTGTGGAAGCGACAAGTTCTCGACGACCAACTCAAGTGGGGACATGCCGTTGTGTGTGCGAACTTGGATAGCGACGCGGCACACGA
The DNA here is from genome assembly GCA_963204995.1 of Planctomycetota bacterium. Taxonomy (GTDB): domain Bacteria; phylum Planctomycetota; class Planctomycetia; order Pirellulales; family Pirellulaceae. The sequence goes on from CAUJKL010000177.1 coordinate 6,205, forward strand.
GTTGATCATCGGTGTCCGCGACGACGTGAATGATGAGCATCGTCGCGGCTTGCGAATCTACGATCCGCAAGACGACATCGGTTCGAACTGGAATCGCACCGTCGTCGATCCCGGCAGCGTCGCCATCGAGGATCTCGCGGCGGGTGATCTGAACGGTGATGGCCGAACCGATATCGTAGCCGTGGGCCGACAGACGCACAACGTAAAGATCTATTGGAACGAAACGAAGTAAGCGGCTCGGCTTCATCCCTCATCCCTCATCCCTCATCCCTCATCCCTCACGCCAGAATCACGCCGCGGCGCTCGTTCGGGGCGTGCTGCCAGGCACTCCGCTTGCGGCTGCCGCGCTCGTCGATCGGGAACAATTGAAACTCGTCCGTCACACTCAAGTAAACGCCAACCTCACGTCGTAAGTCGCGGATCTCGTCGGGCTCGAGCCAGACTTCATAGACGCTCTTCTGCACACGGTCGCCGTAACCCAACAGCACGCGAGCAACACTCGCCCGCCGTCCGTTATGACTGATGTCGTAAGCTGCGATATAGAGACTCATGGATGTTCAAAGGGCCGAAAGGCCGTCCCCTCTTTAAGATGGCGCTTCAACGAACGGGCCGTGGCTAACCAATGCCAACCATAAGCACGAGCTTCTGTTTCTTCTTTGGCCACACAGGCCTGGCGGATGCCTTCATGTAGAATCAACTGAAACGTGCGCGCCGCCTGCGGCAAGATTCGTAACTTATACGGTCCATATTGGGCCTGCTGAAAGTCGCGCGGTCGTAACTCGTGCGTGGCTTGGATCACGGCCCGATCGATCAAGTGTCGAAACGGTTCTTGCAAGTCGCTGGCCAATGTGGCATGACCGGCCCGCGCCACGTGCAGGAATCCAATCGCGGGCGACAGACCCACTTGCCGGATCATCAACATCAGATAGCGATACAAGAACGTAAAACCGATATTCAACAAGACATTCGCGGGATCGCTCGCCCGCGGCGCGACGCGGCGATCGAAGCGGAAATCACGATGCAGGTATCCGCCGATGCTGGCGTACCAGGCCGCTGCGGCCGCGCCTTCGTAGCCCAGTAACGACTCGATCGAATCCGCCGCCTCGGCCTTGATAACCAGTTCCGTGATTCGCGGCGCGGGGTTGGGACAATCCTTGCCGCGTTGGATCGTCGCGGCCAACGTGGCATAGTTACGCAGCTTGGCAACCACCAACGCCTTGGCAATCGCCAGCCGGCGCGAGGCATCGTTCGCGGCATGCACCTGTTGCGTGATCGACTCGGTGTCTTCCAAAGGTGTTTCCGCCGTCAGCACGGATCGCAAATGACCCGAGTCGCTGGCCAACAGCACATGACAGCCGCGCTCCGACAACTCATCGATTGCCCGGCCCGAAAGATTGGCCGGTCCCAGCACGATCAGGTCTCGCACACGGTCGATGGGCACGCGCGAGAACGGACGATTGTCGTTGTAATACGCTCGCAGCTCTTCGAACTCGACATGCACGTCGCGGCAGCCCGGCCCGACGATCACCGTGGCGCGGGCATCGGCTTGCACGACATCCGTTTCGCCGGGCAACTTCCAACGGTCCTTGCCCGTCGGCTGGTCGCGCGGTGCCTCGTGCCAGCCAAGATCGTCCAGCGCACACGGAGCGTGCGGTTCGCTGAACTGCCAATTGTCTTGCCGCTCGAATCGAAAGCCGAGGTATTCGAACGGTTGTGTCAGATCGACCAGTTGTGATTTGGTGGCGTTCAATTCCAACTGCAATCGCTGGGCGGCCGATGTCGCCTCGGCGAAGATTTGGTCGGCACCCGCGCGATCGCGGAACAGAATCAAGAAGTCGTCCGAGTAGCGGACCAGATAACCGCCGCTGTGCTGGATCTCTTCGTCGAATTGGTCGAGCAACAAGTTGGCCAGTAGCGGCGAGATGCTGGCTCCGGTCGGCAAGCCCTGCCCTTCGCTCGGAGCACCGACGCGCACCCAGTTCATGATGGCCGCCACCAGTTGATCGTCGCCCAAGAAGGCGGCCAAGCGGGCTTCCAATTCGCCGTGGCTGACCATATCGAAGAAACGCATGACGTCCGCCCGCACGGCCCACCGGTATCCCTTGCGCCAGGCGTGTCGAATGCGAGCCGCCGCGCGATCGCGATTCAAGCCAGGGCGGTAAGCGAATGACGAGTCTTCGAGTAGCGAGTCGAGCGGCTCGCCAATCTGGTCCAAGACGGCTCGTTGCAAGGCGCGGTCGAGCCGCGAGGGAATCGACAGCTCGCGCGATCGACCGCCGGTCGATTCAATCGTGACCCGCGCATGGGCGGCGGGTGTGTATTGGCCCGAGAGCAAGGCTGCGGCTGCCTGACTCGTGACACCGCTGGGCATTTCGTATTGCTCGGCGGCCCGATCGAGCGACGCGCCCTGGAAGGCGAGCTCCAATAACCCGCGCGAGCGGCGACAGGGGAACGGTTCGGGGCCCAATTGCTCGATGCGATACCGACCGTGGCCGAAGCGGGTCGATTCGCCGATCCGCGTGTATTGGCCCCAGACCAACAAGTGCCGAACGGTCCGCGACGGAACTCGCAACGTCACTTTCCCCAACGCTCCGTCCAGTGATTGGTTGTCGCCTCGATAACCGTACTTGAGATCCAGCCACACCAATTCGTTGCGAAGCAGTTCCAGATGGCCGTCGAGGGAGTGACTCGGTGCGCTGTCCGTCGCGGGGGCCATGATGCCCAACGAGTGCAGTCGCAGCAGGATGCGCGACACAAACGCATCGGGATTGAAATAGTCGCGACTGAAATACGTTTGGCCGGGGCTGCGCTGGTCCTTGGGGCGATGAGCGCGCAGCGGCGAGAGAAATCGCAACGTGAGCGTGTCGTGAGCCTCCAGCGCCGCGCATTCGGCTTCGATCGTCCGCCACGGAATCGGTTCGATCGAGTGCTGCGACTTGAGGTCCAAGGCGGAGTCTGCCACCAGGTCGTCGATCTTGTCGAGTTGAAAATTACCACCGAGAACCACGCCTCGTGCGGGTGCCTTTCTGCCGACCAGACGCAGGCCGCGCGCGAGCTCATGGCAGCGGCGAGCGGCTTGTTCGCGAGAGGGGGCGAGCAACGTGAAACCGAAGGCGTAGCGATCGTCCGGGTCGAGGCTGGTAATCAATTGCTCGGGGGCATCCAACAGCAGGCCGTCCGGGATGGCCGGATCATCGCCGGTGGCGCGCCCATTGGCGGCAGCCAGCAGGCCGTACAACACGGCACCATGATAAGGCGGCAGCTTTTCAATCGCCTTCGTTGCCCGCAGCATCACGCGCAGACGGAAGATCCGCATCGCATTGGAGAACTGCCAGGGGGCACTGGATGTGGTGGAAACCTTAGAATCCATGCGCTGCATGATACGGGAACCAACGTCGAAGTTGAAGCATTCGTCGTGAAGTTCTAAGTTCTAACTTCAAACTTCAAACTTCAAACTTCAAACTTCTACGTCGATAGGAATGTTACATGTTCTTATACGGCGAAGCCGTTAAACAACGTAGCCCAGGGTCGCGCAGCGCACCCTGGGTTACTCCCACAAACAGGTTTCAAACCCTGAAGGGGTTTCACAGCGTCAACCTTGTCGAACCCTTTTAGGGTTCCTCGGTGTTCTTGTTCGATGAATCCCAGGCTGCGCTGCGCGACCTAATGGTCGTGGGTGCCTTCGGATCTTAGTCGTAATCAGCCCCGAAGGGCTGCGCTTTGGAACAACGCTCCGGCGGGTCGTGGCGCCTCAGTTCTGTTGGTCTCAATCAGCCCCGAAGGGCTGCGCTTTGGAACGCAGTTAAGAAGGCTTTTCGTGACAAAAAAAGTCTCAATCAGCCCCGAAGGGCTGCGCTTTGGAACGGGTTCGTTGCGCCGAACGATGTCCTTAGTATCATCGTCTCAATCAGCCCCGAAGGGCTGCGCTTTGGAACCGCCTCGAAACCAATGTGCTGAACCCGAAGATTGTGTCTCAATCAGCCCCGAAGGGCTGCGCTTTGGAACTTTTCCAGAGGTTGTTGGGAAATCCGTTGGTCTTCGC
>CAUJKL010000178.1 GCA_963204995.1 Planctomycetota bacterium
TCAGATACCCCCCATTGGTTGTTGCCAGCCATTAGAAATGCCCCATTATTATGAGGGTTGAGGGTTGAGGGTTGAGAGTTGAGGGTTGAGGGTTGAGGGTTGAGGGTTGAGGGTTGAGGGTTGAGAGTTGAGAGTTGAGAGTTGAGAGTTGAGACCTGAGAGTTGAGAGTTGAGAGCTGAGAGCTGAGAGCTGAGAGCTGAGAGCTGAGAGCTGAGAGCTTAGAGTCGAGAGCGGAGGGCCAGAGAAGTATCCCGGTAGTTTTTCTCGGGCTCTTATTGCTCTAGCGGTAGCTCTTCTTGAGCGAGCGGGCATAATGAAAGTTAAGCCTTCTCCCGGGATGCTGACCCTCAACCCTCAACCCTCAACCCTCAACCCTCAACCCTCAACCCTCAACTCTCAACCCTCAACTCTCAACTCTCAACTCCCATGAACCAATCTGCGAACGTCACTTCGATCGAAGCTGTCCATGCGTTTCGCACGGCGCTGGTGAAGTTCGAAGAGAATGCTCGCGAGTCGCTCACAACTTTGGAGCTGGAGATCCGCCGAGCTGTCAACTGGATCGAAGTGGATCGGCGGCGATATTGGCCGGTTCAATTCAAGCAGGCATCGGAAGAAATGGCGCAAGCCCGTAATGCCCTCGAGCGTTGCCAATTAAAGTATGGTTCCGAAGAGGCGCCTTCCTGTTACGAGCAGAAGAAAAACTACGAACGAGCGAAACGCCGTCTACGCTACTGCGAAGACCAGGTTCGTAAAGTGAAACAGTGGACGCAAACGATCCGGCAGGAACTGACTCTGTTTGACGGCCAGATGGCCAAGATGCGGCTGTGCGTCGACAGCGAGTTGCCTCTCGCCATCGCCGCGATCAGCAACTTACTCAACGCGTTAGAGCGGTACGCGGGGGCCACCGGAAGTGTTCAGCCGAGAAGTTTGGCTGCGGCCGAAGAAGCAGTCGAGGACGTTAATAGTAAAACGAGGTCCGACCCATGAGATGCTGTGACCTGCAGAGCGGCACGATTCGACTGACTCGCGCGGCGAAGGAACTTCGCGAGCAATGGAACGCCACGAGCGAGTATTGGAAGGACAAGAATCGCGATGACTTCGAGGTGCAGTACATCCAGCCGCTTGCTCCGCAAATCACGTTGTTGCTGGCGGCGGTCAACTCGCTCAGCGAAGTGTTTGATCGGGCCGAACGAGAACTGGAAGATCAAAAGCATGAAGACTGAACCCTACAGTTGCATAAGAGTTGACGTAGGACGGGTCTCCAGGCCCGTCCGCACCTCGAAATGAACGCAGTTTGCTCGCCATTTGACGACATCACAATTCGTGGGTTCTGCCGACGTGAAACTAGTTTCTGATTGACGTTGGATCGGACGGGCCTGGAGACCCGTCCTACATGACATGTTTGCAACGTTAGACTGAACTCGCTCGAAGACCGAGCTAGTCAAGGTAGGCTGATAAGACGGCAGGAATTATGGATCGCATTTCGATTGACCAACAACGCCGCTTCATCGAAGGACTCGGGCGGTTGATCGCCGATCGAGCGCAGTCCGAGGTGTCGATTCAAGCCAGCTTCGCGGCGCGAGAATCGGCGACGAAGGCACAGTTCGCCACCGAACGTGAGCGACTTCATGCGAGCTTTCAGCGAGACAAGGCGACGGTTCAGTCGCAACAGAACACGGCCTTGGCGAACATCGCTCGGGAGTACGAAGAGGCAGTCGAAGCAGCCATCGCGAAGCACGACCAGTCCTTTCGCGACATCAGCCAACGCGCGGAGAGTGGCATCAAGTCCGTGCGGGACGAATGCGATCTACAGAAGCAACGCGCGCAGAACGCTTATGAGGAAGCGGTGCGAGATGCGAAAGAGACGCTGACGGAATTCAAAGCAAAACTCGAACGGCACCGCGAAGACATTGAAACGCTGAATCTAGCTGTCGAGAAGCAGATCCTGCGCAAGCGTTCGTGTCTTCGGCTCGCTCGTCAATTGCCGGAAAAGCGAGGCGTGTGCGATTCAGCTCACCCGATTACTAATTTCACGACCGAGTTGGCCACCGCTGGAGAGGTGAAGAAAGCCTTTCGCGGCCAATGGGCTTCCAAGTTGTTGAATTGGGAGTACATGCTGGGCGTGTACTTCGTCTCGCATATCGGGCTTTCATTGCTCGGCTACTTTCAGCTTGCGGATCACTTCTCCGGCAACGAAGTCTGGTTCTTGTTTGCCGCCGCCGGTGCGATTGCTTTGTGTATTACCGCCATCGTGTGGGTCATCATTCGGCAACCGGCGGTGCGGCAAACGCTGGGCTTGTACGAGCAGTATCGGCAGCACGTTGCCAATGCCGGCACGTCGCTGGATACGGCGCGAATCCTGGCCGTGGCCGAAGCCGACCAAAAACGCGAACTGCGGCGAGGTGCGCTCGATCGTGAAGTGCGCGAGGCCGAACGAAAACGTGACACGCAAATCAACGCATGGCAAACAGATCGCGAACTGCAACTAGCGAAAGCCGCCGAGTTGCTGCAAGACGAACGCCAGACAGCGGTCGAGCGACGGGACGTGCGGCGGCGTGAGACGAGTGTGCGGTTCGAACAGCAACTCAAGCAACTGCAAGCCGAGTTCGAGCAGCGAGTACGGGAGTTCGAGACGAGGTTCGAGCAGGAACTGGCGGCTGACCGTGAAACGTTTGAACGGGCGTGGGCACGGTTGGTCGAACGCTGGTCCGCCGGTTTGTCGGACTTTCAAGTCGCGATCGACTCGATGAAGACGTACTGCGAATCGCGGTTCCCCGACTGGAAGGACACCGATTGGTCCAAACACGCTCCACTCGATGCCAGCCTGCCGGCGCTGCGGTTTGGCACGTACGGCATTGGCTTGAGCATGTTCGAGGGTGGCGTGCCGACTCACGCAGACCTCCGCCCCGTGCAGAGCGATTACACACTGCCTGCTGTACTGTCGTTCGCCGAACATCCGACGTTGTTATTCGAGGCTTTTGGTGAAGGCCGCTCGATTGCGAACCAGTCGATTCAGAACGTCATGCTTCGCCTGCTGACATCGCTGCCGCCCGGCAAAGTGCGTTTCACGATTATTGACCCGGTTGGCCTGGGGCAGAATTTCTCGGCGTTCATGCACTTGGCAGACTACGACGAGAAACTCGTGACACATCGCATTTGGACCGAGAGTTCTCACATCACGCAGCGTCTCACCAATTTGACGGAACACATGGAAGACGTGATCCAGACGTACTTGCGAAACGAGTTCAAGACGATCGACGAGTACAATGCCTACGCGGGCGAGGTGGCCGAACCATTCCATATACTTGTCGTTGCCAACTTTCCGTCCGGGTTCTCGGAAGAAGCGGCACAACGATTGATGAGCATCGTGAGCAGCGGCTCGAAGTGCGGCGTGTACACGTTGCTCAGCACGGATTCCAAGATCGAGTTGCCGCGAAATTTCCATCTCGCCGACCTCGAAGCCCATGCCGCCGCCGTGCAGTGGGATGGCAAACGATTTCATTGGATCGAAGAGGACATTAAGGATCTGCCTTTGACGTTGGACGAGCCGCCCTCGGACGAACGCTTCAGCGAGATTATCAAAACGGTGGGGCAGCGAGCCAAGGATGCGATTCGTGTCGAGGTGCCTTTCTCGATGGTCGCACCAGCGGACGATCAATGGTGGACTCTCGACAGTCGAGGCGGGATCGAGATTCCGCTGGGCCGCGCGGGAGCAACGAAATTCCAGTACCTGCGACTGGGCAAGGGTACTTCGCAACATGTATTGATTTCTGGCAAGACCGGTTCCGGAAAGTCGACCTTGCTGCACGCGATGATCGCGAACACGGCGTTGCACTACGGTCCCGACGAAGTTCATTTCTATCTCATCGACTTTAAGAAGGGCGTCGAGTTCAAGCCTTACGCGACTTATCAGTTGCCGCACGCCCGTGTCATCGCGATCGAGAGCGAACGCGAATTCGGGATGAGCGTGCTGGAGCGGCTTGATCTTGAGCTCCGCACGCGCGGCGACCTGTTTCGCGACTACGGCGTCGCGGACATCAAAAGCTTTCGCGACGCGAATCCCGACACACCGCTGCCGCGAATCATGTTGATCATCGACGAGTTTCAAGAGTTCTTTATCCAAGACGACAAAGTCTCGCAGGATGCGGCGTTGTTGCTGGACCGACTCGTTCGCCAAGGCCGCGCGTTTGGAATTCATGTATTGCTCGGTTCGCAGACGTTGGCCGGGGCCTATTCGTTAGCGCGAAGCACGCTGGGCCAGATGGCGGTGCGGATCGCCTTGCAGTGCAGCGAAGCGGACTCGCATTTGATCCTGAGCGAAGATAACACCGCCGCGCGGCTGTTGGATCGACCGGGTGAAGCAATCTATAACGACGCTAATGGACTGTTCGAAGGGAATCACCCGTTCCAAGTTGTCTGGCTGGGCTCAACGCAGCAAGAGACTTATCTCCGACAACTCAAGGAGAACGCGAGTAGCAACGGTCGGCAACTTACACCACCAATTGTTTTCGAAGGGAACGCGCCGGCTGATCCCCGCGAAAACGGGCCACTCCGAGCGGCACTGACGCAGGAAAAAGTCGCAGCATCGAGCGGCGCGACCGCATGGCTTGGTTCGGCCGTCGCGATTAAGGATCCGACGTCCATCTTGTTCCGACGCCAGAGCGGCAATAACGTATTGCTGGTTGGCCAACAGGACGAAACGCTCGCCGGAATCATGGGCAACGCGCTAGTCAGTCTGGCCGCTACGATTCGTTCGAACGCAGAGTCTGACGTAGCGAGTTTCTATGTGTTCGATGGTGCTCGATCCGATGCGACGGAAGCTCACTTCTGGCCGCGTGTCGTGGAAGAGCTTTCGATTGGTGTGAAGTTGGTCGATACGAAGGGCGTGGGCGACGCCATGACGGCGATTGCTTCCGAGCTTCAGCGGCGGATGGCGAGCGGCGACGAGACAGCACCGTCGATCTTCTTATTCATTCACAATCTGTCGCGGTTTCGCGACCTCCGCCGCGCGGATGACGACTTTAGCTTTTCGAGTGTGGACGACGACAAACCGCAGACTCCGAACAAGCAATTCGTCGACATCCTTCGCGAGGGCCCAGCGGTCGGCATTCACACGCTCGTCTGGTGCGACACCTATAACAACGTCAATCGTTGGTTGGACCGACAGACGTTGCGAGACTTGGACTATCGAGTCCTTTGCCAAATGAGCGCCACCGATTCTAGTAATTTGATGGACTCACCCGCCGCGAGTCGTCTCGGCACGCATCGCGCTTTGCTGTTCAGTGAGGAGCAAGGCACATTCGAAAAGTTCCGCCCTTACGCTCCGCCTTCGAGCGAGTGGTTAGGTTGGGTCCGCGAGCAGCTCATGGTGCGCAACATATCTGTCACGTAACGGCGTAGGTTATGCTTTAGCATGGCACGGGCCTTGATGGCGTTCGTGACGGCCGACGGTTCAGCCGCGCTCTCCAGTTGGGGGCAGCCCACCATCGATGCCAATGTTGCGTGTCTTTACCGAAGGGCACGACGTCGTGTTCTTTGGCTCCGTCGGTGACATGACGGCGATTGCGAATGCGGCTAACAGCGTGGGAACAGTTCTCACGTACGGCTCGTTCGGCGGAGCGATCACGGCGGGCGGTGCTTGTCCCACGGTTCCGACTACGACTACGCCTGAGTCGGTTGAAGCTTGTGGTGTGGTTCGTAGCGTACAAGCCAAGTCGGATTTTGGACTGCGTGCGACTTGTCGCCGCTCTGGTCCGTGGCGGAGCCACTTTGTTGCGCCAGGCGGCACGTATGCGGCGACAGAAAGCGGCTGCGCCGCAGGGGAAAGCTGTGACAAGTCACAGCACTCCAAAGGTGCGCCACGCTCCGATCGCTCACATCGCCACCATCGCGCACGGCAGTCGAGGAACGAGCTCGCGTCTCGACGTGGCCCTCCAGGCGATCGAAACTTGCAAGACAAGACGGAACTGTCGTGGGACGAACTCGTCGGCCAGCGAGGTCGTGCGATTGCGAGCGCGGATCAGGTCGATGTTCTTGCGTTTGAAAATCCCGAGCAACCAAGCACGCGCTGATCCCTTGGCTTCATACTGATCAACATGCCGCGGCGCAGCGACGAACATTTCTTGCACAACTTCCTCGGCGGCGTCCCCGTTGCGCAACGGCGAAACGGCACAGCGATACAGGTAATCGCCGTATTGGTCCACCCACTCCGCAGGTTTCAGCATGTTGCTGTTTGCTATGGTTAACTCGATTCACGCTCGGACCGTTGGTGGTTGATGGTTGAATCAGGCGACGTCGACGGGACGATCCTTTTCTTCACCGGTTTGCATGGAATATCGACACTATTTAATGTGCGGCTTAATATACGGCAGGTTAATATGCGGCAGGCTGGCGAATGTGTCGCAAAGAGTGTTACTTTTCGAGAAAGGGTGAATCATGGATCGCCGTGAATTCGTTCAGCGAGCGACGGTGGGAGTTGCCGCGACAGCGACGTTGGCCCGCGCGCGAAACGCCGGAGCCTCCGAACCTCAGCTTTCCGCCAATGATGCAGTCGATCGAGTCCAAATCATCGATGCCCATTGTCATGCCGGGCCCGGATTGCATAGCGGCGATCCGAACGGTCCTCACGATCCGTGGACGACGTTTAACGATCCGGAAGAAACGTTGCAAAAAATGCAAGAGGCCGGGATCGACAAGACGGTGATCTTTCCGATCAACAACGCGAGATACCAGCACGCGAACGAGACGATCGCCGAGTATGTGCAACGATGGCCCGGCAAGTTCATCGGCTTTGCCAAACACGATGCCAAAACCGAAGCTGGGAAGATCGCCGACTTGTTACGTCGTGAAGTGCAAGAGTTGGGACTCAAGGGATTGAAATTGCACGGGACTCCGAGTTCGGAAATGATGACTGCGGCTGGCGAGCTGAAGATTCCCATTCTGTTTCACCCGGCTCGCGTTGAAGATTGTCACCTGCCCGTCCGCGCGCATCCAGAGGTTAACTTTATCCTCGCGCATTTGGGCAGCTTCGCATCCAGGCAGTGGCGCGACCATGAGCAAGCGATTCTCGCCACACTTCAGTATCCCAATCTCTATCTGGAGACATCGGCGGTAGTATTCCATCGTTATCTGGAGAAAGCCGCGCGCGAACTGCCGGCGGACAAACTGATCTTCGGTACGGACGGTCCCCTGGTTGACTCGCGAATCGAATTGCAAAAGATCAGAATGCTAAAGTTGGACCGCGATGCGGAGCGAAAGATTCTGGGCGGGAATATTCTGCGGCTGTTGGGGCAACACGTGTAGCAACGCTCACGAAATAACTTCCCCATTTGTGCGAGTTCGTTGACATCGACGTGTTTACAACGCATCAAATGCCACCGGCTCGCCCGGTGGTCGGTTACGTTCATTGCTACAGCAGCGGACCGATCGAACATCAAATACCACGGGCTTGTCCCGTGGATGGTTACGATCGTTACTGGGGGCGGCGACGGTTGCGAGCGAGAAACGTGAGGCACCACCGGACAAGCCGGTGGCATCTTTGGGACATTGGCACGGTTTATAGCAGCGAACGCAACTATCCCCTGGACAAGCCAGGGGCATTCCCCGACTCTTGGACAGTGATTGAAAGAGAAAGTTATTTCGTGAGCGTTGCTAGAAGTATTCGGTCG
>CAUJKL010000179.1 GCA_963204995.1 Planctomycetota bacterium
GGCCTTACCGCAACCGAGGTGGAAGAGAACAGGCGGAAGTTCGGGACTAACATCATCACGCCTCCCGAACGGGATCCATGGTGGAAACTGTTCCTGGAAAAATTCGACGATCCGGTCATTCGGATCTTGCTGATTGCCGCCGTGATCGCGATTGCCGCGGGGTCCGTCCACGGCGAGTACATCGAAGGGTTGGGGATCATCGTCGCCGTACTCCTGGCCACAGTTTTGGCGTTTGCCAATGAGTACAAGGCGAACAAGGAGTTCGATGTTCTCAACCAAGTCAACGATGACGTCCAGATTAAGGTCATCCGCGATTCGCGGTTCACCTCGGTGCCTCGCAAGGATATCGTCACCGCCGATCTGGTATGGATCGAGGCAGGCGAGGAGGTACCGGCGGATGGAACGCTCCTGGAAGCCGTCAGTCTGCAAGTGAACGAGTCCGGCCTGACCGGCGAATCGGAACCAAACGACAAGGTGGCGACGGACTCGCCACGCAAGAGTTCGATGAAGAAGACGACCTATGCGGCTGACATGCTGCTCCGCGGCTCGATGATCCTTGATGGGCACGGGCTGTTCCAAGTGGCAACGGTAGGAGACTCCACTGAAATTGGCAAAACCGCGCGTGCGGCTTCCGAGGATACAGGCGAAGAGACGCCGCTGAATCGGCAGTTGGATTCGTTGAGCAAGGTGATTGGTGTCGTCGGATTGCTCATGGCCAGCGCGACGTTCGCCGCTCTGGTGGCGCGAGGCGCGCTGCTCGACGAACTGATACTCAGCAGTGGACAATGGATCGTGGCGCTGATCGTGGCGTTGGGACTGTCGATTGCGTTGCTACGAGTCTGGTTGCCGATCGTCTATGACGGTTTGGAAATGCTCTTTGGCATGGAAGCACCCGCGTTCTTGGGCGGTGATGATGATGATACCGGCACAACGATCCGAGGTTGGGTGACGGTCGTCGCGATAGCGGTCGCGGTTATCGCCGTGGGTCTCGGAGGCGGTTGGGCGCTGAATGTGATTCCCGCGACGCCCGCGGAGTGGTTGCCCGAAGTTGCGCTGACGAAGTTTCTCATGTACTTCATGATCGCCGTCACCATTATCGTTGTGGCGGTGCCCGAAGGACTGGCGATGAGCGTCACGCTCAGTCTTGCCTATAGCATGCGCAAGATGACGGCCGCAAATACGCTCGTGCGAAAGATGCATGCCTGTGAAACGATCGGTGCGGCTACCGTGATCTGTTCGGACAAGACCGGCACACTGACCATGAACGATATGCGTGTGTTCGAGGCCCAATTCCCGGCCCTCGGCGGCCAGCCGTTAAATCCAGAAGACGAGGTGGGAGCGCTGATTTTGGAAAGCCTGTGCGGCAACACCACTGCTCATCTCGCGCGCGAGGGCGAACGGGCGACACATACGCTCGGCAATCCCACTGAGGGTGCCCTGCTGTTCTGGCTAGAAGATCAAGGCATCGACTATGTCGTACATCGCGATGCATTTCCGATCAGCTACCAACTGACTTTTTCGACGGAACGCAAATGGATGGGCACCCTCGGCGTGTCACCACGCACGAATCGATCCGTGTTCCATGCCAAGGGCGCGCCGGAAGTCGTCCTTGACCGATGCTCTCGCGTGCGAACGGCCTCGAATTGTGAGCCAATCGCGGGGTATCGTGAGCCGATTTTGGAATCGCTGGCGGAGTTTCAGGTTCGTGGGATGAGAACACTAGGAATCGCCTATCACGACAATCTTCCGTACAACGACGGAATGAACATCGAGGACGGCACGAACGAGTTGACTTGGCTCGGTTTTCTAGCCATCGCCGACCCGGTTCGACCGGAAGTGCTCGCCGCGGTGGCAGCCTGTCGTCAGGCGGGAATTCAGGTCAAGATGGTCACGGGTGACAACGCCGAGACGGCACAGGAGATCGGGCGGCAGATCGGTCTGTGGGAATCTCAGGATAGCGTGCAGCGACACTTGTCGGGCTCCACTTTTCGCGTCTTGCAAGACGAACCTGCGGAGGCAGCCGCCTCGGACCTGAAAATCCTCTCGCGAGCCAAGCCGCTCGATAAGGTAAGGTTGGTTCGGTCGCTGCAGAAGAAGGGTGAAGTCGTAGCCGTCACAGGCGACGGGATCAACGACTGCGGCGCGCTCAATTATGCCAACGTCGGGTTGGCGATGGGGCGTACGGGGAAAGCTGCGGCCAAGGAAGCCAGTGATATCATACTGTTGGACGATTCTTTCAAAACGATTGTCGACGCAGTGATGTGGGGTCGCTCGCTGTATGAAAATATCCAACGATTCATTCTCTTTCAACTTACGGTCAACGTGACCGCTTTGGCGATCGCGCTGCTGGGGCCATTTATCGGCATCGAACTGCCATTGACCGTCATCCAGATGCTGTGGGTGAACTTGATCATGGACACTTTCGCCGCGCTCGCCTTGGCCGCTGAACCGCCACATCGCGACGTGCTCAACCGTCCGCCCCGCTCGCCGCAGGATTTCATTGTCACGAAGGCGATGGCCATCAACATCTTCAGTTTCGCGGCGGTATTCTTGGTCGTGCTGATCGGGTTGCTCCTTTACATTCAAAACGGCGGCATTACAGCCTACGAACTTTCCGTGTTCTTTACCGTTTTCGTGATGCTGCAATTCTGGAATATGTTCAATGCCCGATGCCTGGGAATGAACAGCTCCGCGCTAGCTGGGTTTTGGCACAATCGCGGCTTCGTGGTGATTGCGGCAGCCATTTTTCTGGGCCAAGTCGCGATCGTACAGTTCGGTGGCTCGGTGTTCCGCACGGAGCCGCTTAGCCTGATGCACTGGATCACAATCACTGCGGCAACCTCGCTCGTACTGTGGATTGGGGAGCTTTTTCGATGGACATCCCGATTGCGCTCCGCACCGACCTAGCACCCGATCACTTTTTTGCTTCTCGTACCTACTAACAATGCTATACCGAGGCACTCATGTCCGACGCCACAACGAATACCGAGTGGGTTCATTTGCACAGCGCCAGTCAGCGCAACCCCTTTTTCGGTGAAGTGCAGCACCGACTGCTGGACGACGGCACGCGCGACGTCAAGCTGATTATTCAACCTGACACCGAACTGGGGTTCGAACTGTCTCGTGCGGCGCTGGCGATCGATGGTTCAAAGAGCATGATGCAGCCCTTCGCCGCCCACTTGCCACCGATGCTGCGCAAGAACAAGAACGCCATTCACCCCGTCGTGCAAAGTCTGGCCATCTATCTCGCCCAAAATGGCAAGGGAGAAGTGGCACTCGCTTACTGGGCGTGTGGCGATGACGGCAGCGACATCGAACCGATCGGCATCATGAGTAAGGACGATGTTGAATCGCACAATTTCGGTGGCCCCAAGAGTTGGGGTGGTGGAACGCAGATGACGCCGATCACACGGTACTTCTGGGAACAAGTGTTTGCCGATACGACGAGTCCAGGGGTAGCGGTCATCGTGACCGACGGAGCTTGGAGCGACGAAGATCACGTTCAACTGGGAGCATTGACTACAGAGATGTGTGCGGCAGTCGAGTCTGGCGAGCGGCAACTTATGAAATTAGTCGTCGTCGGGTTGCGGCTCGATTCGAACGCCAACGACTTGGACAACATCCAGGCCAGGTTCACGTCTTTGGACGACTTCAATACGGGCACGAACGTGGACATCTGGGATCATAAGTGGTTGGACGAGATGGCCGACATTAGTGAGATCTTTGTCGAGATGGTGCAAGATTGGCCACTCGGCGTCGGCGGCTACGTGGAAGTGGACGGCGCGAAGGTTTTGGAAACCGATGAGTTTCTATTCGGAATTCAATTCCAGATGCCTGCCTCGGCGTCTTCCTTCAAACTCCATATCAACGACGTTGGAGATTATGAACAGGTATTGGCGTAACGCGCCAAAGTCATCGTCCCGGTAGGATGTACGCACAGATTTTTGGAAAGGAAGTGTGATGAGCAGTGATCAGATCCCATGGGTCTATGTGAAACCGCCGCAGCGGATTGAGCTGTTAGGTGAGGTTAAGCACCGCTTAGTTTCGCCATCGGAACGAGAAGTGGAAATCATCGTGAAACCTGACGAGTCGCTAGGATTCGAATTGGCGTTAGCGGCCTTGGCATTGGATGGCTCGCGGAGCATGCTGCGTGCGTATGGAGCAGCGCTGCCGAAGATGATTCGCCGCAAACAGAACACGGTCCATCCGATTGCTCAGGATCTGTCCACTTTTCTGGCCAAGAACTCTCGTAACCAGTGTGCCATTGCGTATTGGGCGTGTGGCGACGACGGCAGCGAGATCGAACCGGTGGGGATCATGGGATCGAGTGATATCCAGAGCTATGAGTTCGCCGGTGCTCAGAACTGGGGAGGCGGTACGAAGGTGACTCCGATCGTCCAGTATTTTTGGGAGCAGGTGTTCGCTGGCACCGAGAAGCAAGGCATCGCCGTAATTCTCACGGACGGAGCCTGGGATGATGAAGACAACGAACGGTTGATCGAGTTTACGGAAGTGATGTGCCAAGAAGTTGCGGCAGGGCAACGGCAACTCATGAAATGCGTGATCGTCGGCTTGAAGACGAAAGATAACGAAAACGAGGTCGAACGGATCGACGCTCGATTCGAAGCCTTGAACAACTACGAATCGCCGACCGAGATAGATGTCTGGGATACAAAGTGGGTCGACGAAATGGACGGCTGGATCGAGTTGTTCTTCGAGTTAGTGAAGGAGTGGTCGTTAGGCATCGGCGGCTTTGTCGAAGCTCAGGGACAGCGCGCCTTGCAGCAAGATGCATTCGACTTTGGTATCAAGTTCAGCGTGCCCGCCAATGCAACCTCGTTCACCATTCACTTAGATGGCCTGGGTGATTATACGCAAGAGCTCGGGTAGTATCCTGTCAAGCAAGACGTTCCCAGAAAGTCACCTGACTTTCGATACGATCGGAGAGCGGGGGGGCGAAAAAATGGTCGAGTAGTTTTTAATGGTTGCGTTTCGTTTTTCAGATTTCCTGCACAAGGAGTAACAAGCATGTCCAATCACATGACCCAATCGCTCGCCGATCTTCAAAAGTCCATCATTGCGGACGGCGTCGTGGATGCCGACGAAGCGAAGAAGCTGCGCGAACGTTTGTATGCCGATGGCAAGATCGATCAAGCGGAAGCGGAGTTTATGTTTGATATTAACGATGCCGTGTCCGGGAACGCGAACGACCCGGCTTGGCAGTCGCTGTTCGTGGACGCCATCTGCGACTACTTACTGAAGGATGAAGTCTCTCCTGGAGTTGTCGATGGCGCGGAAGCCGCCTGGCTGCTGGAACGAGTCCAACGCGACCAACAGCTGGACGACGTCGAGCGAGCCTTACTCACAGCCCTTGAGAGTCGAGCCACATCAATCGACGAAAAGGTTAAAAAGTTTATCGCGGCCAACTGACTCGAGGCATGAAATCGAACGCCGTAAGCTTAGTCGGCGGGAACAAGCTTCGCAGTGCCGGCATGGGGTGGATGCCGGAGCTGCGCAAAGCCTTGTTCCCGCCTACTTGGCTGGGCTGCGAAGCACGTGTGCAAGCGCCGTCGAGCAGGTCAATGGCCTGCGTCCCAACACTGCACGGGCGGTGTGTCCCATGTCATCTTCCAGCAGTGCCGCCAGATAGTGACAGGCCTCGGGACGTTGTCCACCACTTTGTTCCGCCAGCACCGTCGCGCGTTGGGAAATGCGTCGCACGCGCGCCGTCGGTTGCAGCAAGCCGCTCCAGTTTTCATCGGGTTGCCAAAGGTTCAACAATCCTCGCACCCGATCCACCGCGCGATTGATATCAATACCCCGCGAGGTCAGCAGCTTCGAGACTTCGGGGCTCCCCTCGCGCAGAATCGCCAAGAACAAATGTTCGGTGCCCACGAAAAACGATCTCGCGCGGCGACTTTCGTCTTCGGCCTTCAGCAGCGTCGGCGGTGCTAAGTCGCGACTCAAAGAATTCCTTCCTCTCGTTTTTGTTCACCACTACTGAGACGTATGAAGCGAATTTACCGTGAAGCGGATAGCAATACAACACTTGGCGAGAACAATGATAACGCTTGGCGCGGCTGAATCAACGATTGGGAACGGTACAATTCTATCGCCAATTCCCCTCTGTCATTTTCTTTCATCTCCTGGCGCTCATCCGATGTGCGTCGTACGGCAATTAGCAACTTAGCAACGGGCGCAACCGGTCTTCCACGCTTCGAGATTTCGGTTTATGCGGCGATGCTCCAGGGGAGCGACTCCAGTTCATCCCGGTACGGATAGAGCCGCTCGATCTCTCGCTCAATCCGGAATTCGATGAAGGCGTCCCATGC
>CAUJKL010000180.1 GCA_963204995.1 Planctomycetota bacterium
AACTGGGCCCCCTGGGGGGGCCCCCCCGCCGCCCCACCCCAATGCAATGTGCGGCCCAACACCCTACGTCGAATAATCCGAGTTGAAATTGACATACTCGACCGTCAAGTCGCTGGCCCAGAAGCGAACGCTCGCTGCGCCTTCGCCGAATGCCAGGACCAACCGAACTTCGTGATTATCGCGCATCGACTCGGACACTCGTTTGGCGTCGTAGACGGTTGGCATGCCAGACTCGTAGATGAGCATGTCGTTAATCGTGAGCGTCACCTTATTGGGATCGAAGGCGACACCTGCGTAACCCGCCGCCGAAACGATCCGTCCCCAATTAGGATCGTTACCGGTAATCGCGGTCTTGACGAGCGGACTATTGGCGACAGTCTTAGCGATCTGGTGTGCATCGGCTCGTGTGGCGCACCCGGTGACGTCGAGCGTAATCAAATGGGTCGATCCTTCGCCGTCCGTCGGAATCAGTTTGGCAAGCTCAATGCACACTTCGTCCAGCGTTTGTTGAAATGCCGCTCGATCTGTATCGCTTGTCGGAGCAGCACCTGTCGCGCCGCTGGCCAGCAACAAGGCCGTGTCGCTCGTGCTGGTATGCCCTTCGACGCTGATACAGTTGAAACTGAGCTCCGCCGCGTGCGTCAAAAGCTCCTGAGCCAGCGAGGCGGACAAGGCGGCATCGGTCATCACAACGCACAGCATCGTCGCCATGTTCGGGCCGATCATGCCAGCCCCTTTGGCCATCGCAGTGATTTGAATCTTTTGTCCGCCGATCTCGACAGATCGACTCGCTGTCTTTAGAAACTTGTCCGTCGTGGTGATGCCGCGAACCGCCGAATCAAATGCTTCGGCATTCGTTCCAAGTTTCGCCGCTGCTGCCGCGATACCATTCGTGACCTTCTCCATCGGTAGGAAATGGCCAATGATGCCGGTCGACATCACGAGTGCCTGGCCTTCGCTGCCGCCGACTGCTGCCGCCGCCAGGCGAGTCATTTCGCGACAGTCCTTGGCTCCTCGCTCGCCGGTACAGGCATTTGCGTTGCCTGAGTTAACGACAACAACGCGAAAGTTTTCGCAGGGCGTCTTGGCTCGATTCTGTGTGACCGAGGCGGCGACGACAAGATTCTGGGTATAGACGCCGGCCGCGACGCTGTCCTTATCAGTGACGATCAGCGTCAGATCTTCCTTCGCCGCGTTCGACTTGATGCCACAGTGAACGCCCGCTAGTCGAAAGCCTTGGGGAACGGGATGGCTCATCGCGCAAACGCCTCACATAAAAAACAGAATCCAAACCGTCCGCCTCACGTCTAGCCAGTCACGAAGTGACGGTGGGTCGTCGGCCCGGCCTTCAGAGGTCGTTCGGCTTTATTGTAGAACAATTGTCCTCAATTGTTTCATAACGCCGAGCTCGCGAAGCGAGCGAAACAATTGAGGACAATTGTTCTACAATAATTTGCGTCGCAAATCCCTTCAGTCAGGTTATTTGAAAGCCGCACGATCTCGAAAGCCCTAGGGCTAATACCCGTCGTCCCTGCGGGACTCAAAACAGCTGCAACTCTTGCCGGTGTTGACGAAAAATTGTCATTTCGTGGTGCCTCGCTGACGCACCAACTATTAAGTTTGTAGTTGATCTACAGCAACGCCGTCGCTTCATCGAAGCCATGCATGAGGTTGAAATTCTGGACGGCCACTCCCGATGCTCCCTTGATCAAGTTGTCGGTGCAGGAGAAGACGATCAGCCGACCTTTCACCAGTCGCACGGTAATGTCGCAGAAATTGGTGCCACTCACATCTTTCGTCGCGGGCAAATGTTCAACGATCCGCACGAAGGGCTTATCGGTGTAGAACTCGCGCATGGCGTCCAGCAATTGATCTTCCGTCGCGTCCTTCGTCGGCGTGGCGTAGATCGTACAAAGTATCCCACGGTCCATCGGGACGAGATGTGGTGTGAAAATAACTTGAACGTCTCGACCGGTGGAGAATGTAAGAATTTGTTCGATCTCGGGAGTGTGGCGGTGGCGACCGACGGAATAGGCCGAGATGCTTTCGTTACACTCGGGATACAGCGTGGTCAGTTTCGGTGATCGGCCAGCACCGGAGACGCCGCTCTTGGCATCGATGATGATCCCGGTGGATTCGATAAAGCCACCTGACAACAGCGGTGCCAACGCCAGGATCGAGGTGCTCGTATAGCAACCTGGGTTCGCGATCAATTGCGAATCGGGAATGTCGCTCCCAAATAACTCTGGCAGTCCGTAAACGGTCTTACCGAGTCGATCTGGATCAGGGTGCTTATGCCCATACCACTCGGCGTAAGTCTCGGCATCGCGCAAGCGATAGTCGGCACTGAAGTCGATGACTCGGACATCCGTTTCCAACATCTTCATCACCATCGCGGCAGAAGTCGCATGCGGCAAGCAGCTGAAGACACAGTCCGTGCGCGCGGCGACGGTTTCCGGTGTGAGATCATCGAGACTGACGTCCAGCCGGCCCATCAACTGCGGGTGAATTGACGAGACGTGGGGGTTACCCTCCTGGCGACTCGTGAGCGTCGTGATTTCCACGCCCGGATGCCGCAACAGAATCTTCATCAGCTCCAACGCCGTGTAGCCTGTCGCGCCCAGAATTCCGACTCGAACCATCTGACAACCTCTTATCCGTTCGTCGTTTCAAGCGTCTGTGAAATGGCAGCCTTCAATATAGCTGTCACCTCAATGCCGCCAAGCCGCCCGCCTCTAGTGAGACAGATCGCCAACGACCTGCAAAAACTCCGCGAGAATCACGCTCGTCGCTCCCCAAATCTTGTAACCGTCATAGAGAATGTGCGGCACGCGAAACTGGACTCCGCGGCGATTGATCATATGCGAGCCACGTCGATCGGGATTCAGGAGGTCGACAAGCGAAGGCTCGAGCAAGTTCGCGACCTCGGCCACGTTTGGCTCGAACCGAGGCCGCGTCGGCGACCAGGCGACGCAAGGAGTCACCAGGAAGTTGCTGGCGAATACGTAAAGTGGCGAGAGTTTTCCCAGCAGTTGTGTGTTGTCGCCGGCGTCGCCCAGCTCTTCGCAGCACTCGCGCAAGGCCGCTTGCTCGATCGTTTCTCCCGGTTCGATCAGCCCACCCGGTAAGCTAACCTGCCCGCCGTGCGCGCTCATGGAATGCGGGCGCACGGTCAGCGGCAGATGCCACGAATTCTCACCGGGATAAAGCAACAGCAAGACCGCCGCTTGCCGAGCGTCGTGGGCCGGCGGACCTTGATGTCGACCGTAACACAACTCAGGCTCAAAGTCCGAGCCCGCGCCGATGCCAGGCAGCGGTTGAGCCAAGCTCGCACAGAGATGATCGGGAAAGTTACTGTCGCATGACGCGTTCACGAACTCACTCGCTGTCTGGTGGCACTCGATACACCTCAAAGCACGCGCTGCCATGCCAACGCTCGGGATAAACTCGCACGAACGAGAGCGGGCGAGTGCTTCGGCTGCGGTCGATGACAACATGGCGAAAGCCGTACTTCGTCGCCAGGCGTTGCAACTCTTCCTCGCCAAGCGCCGTCAAGTCATAGCCACCGATCCGTGCTGGAAACACTTCGTCGATCCGTCGCTTCCATTCTAAGACACCGGCAGCGTCTTGCGGAATGTCCTTCCACGTGACGACCTCGCCACGCTGGGCGTACCACTTGAATGTTTGTTGATTGCGTGGAGTTAGAAATACCTCGTCGTCCGGCGTATGAGTGGCGATCCACTCGCACGTGTTGAGCCAATCTTGAAAACAGCGATCCGCCTCTTCCTTGCTCATGTCGCTAGGCTGTGCTTGGACGATGGCAGCTGGCTTCGAGTCATACATCCGCCTCAGAAAGAGATCGGAAGTGTTTACGCTCACCAGCACGATGCAAGCGGCCAGTGCCCACTGCGAAGCCACGGGACGCGAACGCTTCAACAACTGCATCGCCTGAGCTGACAACAACGCAATGCTTAGCGGAACCATCGCATCCGACAGCCGGAACCAATAGTATCGCATCAGCTTGGCTGACAACGCTTCGTGATACATTGTGGCCTGGTCGATCAAGATGCCGATGCCAGCAATGACAACCGCCCCCGCCGCAAAGTAGTACAGCCGCACCGAGCCGTCGCACGGACGTACGAATTTCCATAAGCCAACTCCAACCAAGATGGCTGCCAGATGCCGCAGGAAGTAAAGATGCGAGAACGGGAGCGTCAGCGGTGCCACGCCCAAATAGGCGACGTCGAGCGTCATTGGCTGTGAAAGAATACGATGGAAAAGCAAGTGATGGGCAAGTCGTTCTTGGACGTAGATTTCGTTGGCTTCTGTGACGGTTTCCGCATCGATTCCCGAAGTCAGCATCATTCCCGGCAATAATCCCGTGAGGGCAATGCCGCCTCCCAGGGCAAGTGCCGGAAGCATCTTCACTAATTTCGGTCGATCTGTCGGTGAGAGAAGCCACGCCATCGTCGCAGCAACGACGGACCATCCGCCGACCAGTACGTGGAATGCGGAAGCTGCTCCGAAGAATATCCACACCTTTGACCAACGATTCTGGATCAGTGCCTCAAGGCCAAGAAACACAAATACGAACGCAAAGCCCTTCGCTTCAACCCCGCCGATCACCCATTCGCCTGCGAGGTGACTGCAACGAAGCAACATCGCGAACAGAGCCGCAGTTAGCAGAGACCACAGGCTGCCTGGAATGACGGCTGCGCTCAACCTCCGCCAAGACCAAGCCAACAGCAGCCACGTGATGCACCGCCCAATCCAAGCGACGGCATTCAGCGAAAGAACTCGCGTGAGCCAACCGAACGTCCAATAGAACACGAGATGCGCGTCGGCTGACTGCAGGAAGAGATCGCCGCGACACCACTCGGGATTCCAATAGTGCTTGGCCTTGCTTAAGTAATGAGCTTCGTTGACGTCGGGCGTCGCGCCGCCGGCAAGCACAAAGAAGAGTACGAAGATCAGCAGTACTTCGACCGCCGCGATGAGTCTCGGCACAGAGCCATCGTTCGCGGGTCGGGATGTTGCGGGAGACGTGGAGTGCGACATGAGCGGCAGGTGTTACGGTCAGACGGTGGAGTTGACTCCATCCTACTCGGAAGCGGCGTCTGTCGCCGAATGAACCCGAGCGACGATTGCGACTAGCGTTGCGTCTGGTCACCTTCCAACCGAGCCACCTTGGCGGCATAGTCCTGGGCCTCGTCGCTGCGCCCGCCCGCACGATGCATTTCGGCCAGGTTCGAGTAGGGGACGAGGAGCGCTCGTTGATCGAGGAGGTTGGCTTTCGTCGCTCGTTCCATCAGGTCGAGACCTCGTTCCGTGAGCCTCACCGCCTCGTCTGCCGACTGGACCTGCCAATACGAGACGCCCATGCTCACGAATCGCTCGCCATGAATACCCGTGTCGTAGAGATCGGACTTGGGCAGCCCGTCATCAAAGTGAGGCAATGCACGTTCGTACCAGCGGACGGCCTCCGAGTGATCTTTGTGATTGATCGCGTAGATCGAGCCCACGTAAAAATACAAGCGGCCGATCAGGTACTGTGCCTCTGAATTCGCGACGCGATCTTTGGGCAGCTCTTCGACCAGACGCACCGCTTCGCCGGCGTATTTCAACGCTGCCGAGTAACGCTTGTGAGCCTGCTCGACTCGCAACGCCGCAAAGTTTGCCTGCAACATCTCCCATTGAATGTGTTGTTGGTAGAGCGAATCGGTCGACTTCTCGATCAGCTGCTTGCCCATTTCCTGAGCGGCTTCCACGACGGCCGGGACATCGACCACCTCGGCGTCCATGGCGGCGTAGGCTTCCAACGTGCGCCGCCAGACGATGAGCGGCAGAAGCGGATCGGCTCCGTCATTTTGCACGAAGCCCGTCGCGAGTTCTTCGGCACTGTGCAGCCATTTCGGCACGACCTCCGACTTGCGGTCCCAGTTTCCTTGCGCGATATCGCTGGCCGCACCAAGGTAGGCAGCAACGAGAATTTGCTCGGCTTCATGGCGAATGATCACGTCTTGGTCAGTGACCAGCGGCGTGGCGGCTTTTACGGCAGCAAGATGATGCTCGACGGCAGCTTGGAAATCACGATCCAGTCCGGTCGACATCAGGTCGCCTAGATCTAGTTCGGCACGAGCTCGGTCAATCGCCGAAACATCGGTGCGATCGAGCAGACGCTTCACGGCGACGACCGAGCCCTTGTGGTCGCCTGCCCTCGCCGTGAACTTTGCCTGCGTCAATTGATACCGATCGACCTTCGGGGCCAGCAGCACCGCTTGCTTCGCTAACTTCAATGCCTCTTCTTGTTTTCCTGTGATCGCCAGCAGCTTGGCACCCAGCCAATGGGCTTCGGCATTCTGCGGGTCGAGATCAAGCACGCGTTCGAGATCGGCCAACTTCTGTGTGTATTGATCGCTGGCGGTCGCATCGAGTCGCAGCAGAAACATCTCGGCGGAAGGAGCTTCCAGCAAAAGCTGGGCAACGCGAGATCGCGGCGAGTCGGCGGCGTAGCTGAACAGTACGCCTCGTTCGGGATATGCGATTCCCAGAGTCTCCTGGGCGTTCTTCACCACAACCGGTGTGAACGCAGTCAGTCCAAGTTCCTTTGCGAGAGCCGTGGGTTCGCGTGGTTCATTCAGTTGGGCGAGGACCGATACGACCACGTCGTTCGTGAGAAAGACCTCGACTTTCGGAAACGGGCCGACCTGATACTCCAGCACCGTGTCGATATCATTGACTTGTTCGTTGCGAGGGTTGCCCAACTTCTCGATCACTTCGGCCAAAGTTGTCTCGCCAGGAGCTACACCGAGAAAGCGTGCCGTCTGTAAATCGGTCGAGTTTGTTTCCGTTGTATCTTCCGCCAGGGCAGTCGGCGGCGACGATTCGTTGCTATCAGATTCCTGCGCACACACGACCATACCGCACCAGCCAAGTACGCCTGGCAGTAACCAAGTCAGAATCAGATAGCGAGACCTCGAGTCACGCATGCGAAAGTGCTCCTCGGTCGAACGGCGAGTCTTCCCAGAGAAACTGGGATGGGGGAGTTTAGCGATTTGCCGAAGCTCGTCCAGATCGATTGAGCGGCGTTTTTTGGAGTGCGGCGACTTGTCGCCGCTTTGGCCTTTTTGCGGCGCAGCCGCTTTTGAAGTGCAACCAAGCGCGCCGGGCGAAAGCGGCCGCGCCGCATACGAAAGCTGTGACAAGTCACAGCACTCCATAGATCGCTACCGCGTCTCGCTTTCGCTAAAGGCAGACTCCTCCACGAACTCGCAGGCGGGAAGCGATTCAATAAACTTGCGGCCATAGGGCTTCGAGTGAATGCGCGGATCAAGCAAAACGACGATGCCTCGATCGCTCTTCGTCCGAATCAAGCGGCCAAAACCTTGGCGAAGCTTGATAATCGCTTCGGGAAGCTGATAGTCAAAGAACGGATTGCCGCCGCTAGCACGGATCGCTTCCAGTTTGGCTTCTCGCAGCGGATGGTCGGGGACGGCGAAAGGAAGTTTTGTGATGATCACATTTCGCAATGCATCGCCCGGCACATCAACGCCTTGCCAAAAACTGTCGGTGCCCAGCAGCACGCCGCGCGGATTCTCTTTGAATCGCTCAATCATCTGATTACGCGGCATCCCGTCGGCCTGGCTGTACAGTGCCAGGTCGTGACTCGCCAGCCACGGCGTGATGTCTCGTGCCACGCGACGAATCATCTCGTAACTCGTAAACAACACAAACGCGTGTCCGTCCGTTCGTGCGACATAGCGCTTAACCATCTCTGAACAGAGCCGCTCGAAGTCGTCGCGCGCCTGATTCGGATCGGGCAACCCGCGCACGACAATCAGCTTCGCTTGCTCGCGATAGTTAAAGGGGCTGCCGAGTTGTAGCGAATCCGTTTGCGTCAAGCCGACGCGCGATTTGAAGAAGTCAAACGAAGGTTGCTTGCCGACCGACAGCGTCGCACTGGTCAGCACGACCGTGCGCACGGAGTTGAACAGCGATTCGCGCAGCGCCGGTCCCACGTCGACCGGAGCGGCCGAGAGCGTAAGTCGGGGAATACTTCTGCGCGACCAACTTCGCTCGACCCAATAGACGGCATCGGGCACGTCCTGCATCCGCCACTTCTCAATCTCGCCGGCCAAAGCGATCAGCCGCTCGTGTGCCGACATCAGGTCTTGCCGCTCCGTTTCGCTTTCGAGTCGATCGGCATCCGTCCGAACTTGCTGTGCCAACCGAGTGAGCGTTGGCGTGAGATTGTTCTCGACGATCTCGGGCGTATGGACGCGATGATTGGACGTCTTTTGCTCCTGCGACCATTGAAAAACATCGCCGAAGAACTCGTCGGACGCATGATGGCACTCCAGCACGCGGCGCTGAGTTTCTCCCAACTTGTGATGAACGAGCAAGCCTTTGTTCGTCCGATCGTTGTACAACTTGTTGAGCGTGTATTCGACTTGTCCCGATGTCACACTCAGCCCCAAATGATCGCCCGCGACCGATTCCAGGGTGTGAGCTTCGTCGAGGACGACCGCATCGTAATCGGGCAAGATACTGGCACCGACTCGGCGGAGTGCGAGATCGCTGAAGAAGAGAGCGTGGTTAACCACCAGGATCTGGGCGTTTTGCACTCGTCGCCGAGCCGCATAGTAAAAGCACTCTTTGTAGGTCGGACACTTGCGGCCCATGCAATTGCCGCTGTCGCTGGCCACTTCATCCCAGACGGACCCCAGCGGCTTGAACGACAGATCGCTCAACGAACCGCCCCCGGTTTCCTTCGACCACTCCTGGATCGTGCGAAGTTGTTCGAACTCCTCCGGCTGATGCAGGACGTTGCCAGCTCGCCCGAGCGCCGTATCGAGCCGCCGCCGGCTCAAGTAATTGCGTCGGCCTTTGACCAGCACCGCGGTAAATTCGCGCGGAATGACGCTTTGCAGCAGCGGCAAGTCCTTGGTCATCAACTGCTCTTGCAGGCTGATCGTGTGCGTCGAAATGATGATCCGCCGCTTCTTGCCTTCTTTCGCCTTATCGAGCGGGTGCTCCTCATCCGCAGTCATGGCGAGAATCGCGGGGACGAGATAACCAAAACTTTTGCCGACACCGGTGCCCGCTTCGACCACCAGATGGCGACCGTTTTTCAGTGCAGCGGCGACCGCATCCGCCATCGCCATTTGCTCTGTGCGGTGTTCGTAATTTGCGAGTCGAGCAGCGATTCGTCCATCAGGACCAAGGATTTCCGCTGGCGTGAGCATTTGCACACGATAGCAGCGTATGCCTCTTTGCGGTAGGAGCGACCGCGCCAAATGGTCGTCACCGCGCGCCTGTGACTACCGCAAAATGTTATCGGGTTCTTGAAGGGGCGGCTCGCTTCGGAGTAACATTTTCGTTCTAATAATGCTTAATCCAATGTTCGGCAGCTAACAGGTCTGATCTTCATGGCGAAAAAAGCAAAGTCTGAGACACAGGAACCGCAAGAGACGAAGCCCAAGCGAATCTTGATCGTTGACGACGATTACGAGATCATCGATGCTTTGCGATACGCACTCGAAGCAAAAGGCTTTGAAGTGATGATCGCCCGTGACGGCAACCAGGGCTTGGCGATGGCCGAGCGCGAAGTTCCCGATCTCGTCATCCTCGACATGATGATGCCCAAGCGTAGCGGCTTCCTCGTTCTGGAAAAACTCCGCCGTACACACACCGTGCCGATTCGCGTGATCATGATCACCGCGAACGAAGGCAGCCGCCATAAGGCTTACGCCGAAATGCTCGGCGTGGATGACTATATCCGCAAGCCGTTCGCGATGGACCGGCTGGTCGACAGCGTCTCGCGGCTGCTGGCGGACACGGTCTAGTCGTAGGCCGGACCAAGTCTTCGCAGTTCCGGCATCTCCCATCAGAGCGAAGTTGTCGGCACTGCAAAGACTTGTTCTGTCCGACCAATTGCGTCGGTTTTCCTTTGCGAATTAAGGCTCCGTAACTCCGGCAGTTGCTTCCGCAACATCTCCCTCGTTGACGTTCGGATCAACGCGATCCCAAAAGAACAAAAAGAACAACGTCATAACGAGCCCGGCAAACACAGCCGGATAGAGCCAGATCTTGCCCCAGTCTGCTCCGGCGTCCGTGGTGTTCATCGTAACATGAGCCGCGAACAGCTTTGCTCCAATGCCCAGTCCCAACCCTTGCGTGACCAACACGAGAAATCCTTGCGCTTGGTTGCGGATCTGTGCGGGCGCTCGCTTGTCGGCATAGATCATGCCGGTCACAAAGAAGAAGTCATAACAAACGCCATGCAGGATGATGCCGAGCAGGATCATCCACATGATCTGGTCGTCCGCGGCATAAGAGAACAAGCCGTACCTCAGCACCCATGCTCCCATGCCGACCAAAAGCATCCACTTGACTCCCAGCCGCGCGAAACACAGCGGCATAACCAGCATGAAGAAGACTTCCGACATCTGCCCAAAGCTCATGGTGAAGGTCGCGCTGCCGTTCACGATCGCGTGCGAAGCCTCGACGTAATTGCGTGCGAACGCGTAGTATCCTGCCAGTGGGATACACAGCAAGAACGAACAAACAATAAAGACGAAATATGCCGGGCTCTTGAGCATTCCCAGCGAATCGGTCCCCAGGATTTGGCCAATCGTCGGCTTCTTGCCTTTGCCAGGCGGCGGAGTGTGCGGCAGGGTGAAGCTATAAACGCCAAGCAACAAACCCGCACCACCGGCCATATAAAACTGTGTGGCGGATTCGTCTTTGCCCGGCAAGAAGCTGACCGCGATGTTACCTACGATCCAGCCGACCGTACCTGCCACGCGAACCAATGGAAACTGTTTCTCGGGATCTTCGAGGTTTTGAAACGACAAACTCGCGGTCAGTCCTAGCGTGGGCATGTAGCACAGCATGTGTAACAGCAAGACCAAGATAAAGGGATGTACATAAGCCGGTAGGTCGTGCAGGACGAGCTTATGGAACAGGCTTGCATCAGCAGTTGGGGCGCTCAACACAAATGCACCGGCCGCCATCGGTGCCAGAAGAAGAAGCGCGCCGCCCACGATGTGCAATGCACCGAGTACTTTTTCACTGGGGAAGAAGCGATCGGCGATCATGCTCAGAAAGAAAGGGGCCAGGATTGCCGCCAACGGACCGACCGTATACGCCGCGCCGGTGACAGCCGACATATCGGACTCGTTGATAAAACCCGTCATCGAGACATACCAGCCTCCCCAGACGAAAAACTGAAGGAACATCATGATCGCAAGGCGAATCGTATTAGGGCTAAACATGTGGCTAGATCTTTCTCCAGTGAAATAGCGATTCGGCACAGCAAGCGGGCCAATTCTGAGAGCGGCATTCTAATGGACTCGCCCCCGAGAAGAAAGCATGAGAGCCATGCAATAATTATCGCCAGCCTTCAAGAGCATCCAGCGGATAGATGGGACGCGGAAGATGCTTCCAGTCGAAGGCGGTGAGATCGGATTGCGTCATGCCTGGCGAGTCGACTCGGATGACGGCCTTGCTCCACTGGCGGAAGAATTGGAAGTTGCTGGCCGTTTTCAGGACAACCATCTTTGCCGCGCTGACGTCCAGGCCGAGGTGCATGTAGAGCACCGGATGGTTGATCGCGAAGCTGCGGTGATCCAGTACGACGATCTTGACGTTGCCAACTTCCAACAAGGCCGTACGCCGTAAATCGCAGATCCCGCGATCCGCGAGATTCACTGTCACGCCATTGGACGTCGCGGCGACTTTGGCCGTCACGCCAACGGGCTGGCTAAAGAAGTTGTCGACTTTGCCGCCCAGTTCGATGTTGATTGTGCTGCCAACTCCGGCGGTCATCGCCGCGCCCAGAGCTTCTGGATCAATGATCGGTACGAGAGCGATATCAGTGGGCTGCTGGTGAAGCAATTCACGTAACACGACTGTGTTATCGCCCGGAGCGCCGCCGTAAACGGAATCGCCCGTATCCGAAAGAATGATCAAACCGCTTTCCGCTTCCATCGCCTGACGAACGGCGAGCGCCGGCGCAACGCGTTCGCTCATCCAGAACTGTTCTCGCAACTCCCAAGCCTTCTCGGCCATCTCGTCGGCTAGAGACTGGGCCAACGCTTCGTCGTCGTTGGTGTGAACGATGACCGACCAGCCGCCTTCGGCCACGTCCAGCCAGGGCTGCATCGGACAAGGCGATACGTCGAGGACTTTATCGCGACGTTCCATCTCGCGAGCGAGGTCAAACCATTCCTTCATAGGCCCCTGCGAAGTGAGGAACTGATCTTGCGGTGTGATCATTGGAATCTTGCCCCAAGCCTTCGTCGGTCGAATCGTGCCGTGCAGCATGCCGAACATCATGCGAGCCGCCTTGCGACCGGTTGCGGGAGGATCGTGCGGCTGTGTCTCGTGGGCCACCAACACGTTTGCACATCGCAGCATGCGTTTCGTCACATTGGCATGATGATCTAAAGGACACACAATCGGCACATCATCCCCTACGACTCCGCGAACGGCTTCCAGCACATAGCCCTCGACGTCGTCATCGAATTCCGAGGACGCCGCGCCATGCAGCGACAGAAAGATCGCGTCCAGCGGCAACGCTTCCCTCAGTCCGCTCAGGAGTCGTCCCAGCAGAAGTTCAATCGTCTCCGCTTTGATCGTACCGCCAGCCGATGCCCAGGCTCGCACAATAGGCACAAGCTCGACCGGTTCGTTTTGTTCCGCCACAACCTCCAACATGCCGCCGATCGGGCCGACGCCTTGCATTCGCTTGATCACTTCTGCGCCGTAAAAGAGCCCGTAGGTCTCGAAGTCACTCAAGTCCGTGACCAGCGGGCTGAACGAATCGGTTTCTTGGGCGATCTCAGCGATGGCGATACGCATGTTTGGTCTCCGAAAGGGATAGCGAGGTCTACCGTGCGACTACATCTTGCGATCTTGCGTCAGGCCTTCGGCCCGAAGGGTCGGTACAACGTCTGCCGGGGCTGTGAAGCCCCGGAATCACTTGCAAATTAGACCCGAAGCCCCGGCAGGGGCGACACAGCGAACTGCTTGTCAACTGTGTCGCCCCTATCGGGGCTGTGTTGGATTTCGAGTTCGCGACCGGGGCCTCACGGCTCCCGGCAAAGGCTGTGTCAGCCCATTCGGGCTTGTCTTTCAGGATGACACCTCGATGACGAAAGATGACAAAGGTCCTGACCTTCCATGACCGTCGTACAGGCAAGTTATTGATGTTGCAGGTCCGAGAACGACCGCGGAGCAAACTCGGTCGGTTGCGGCGTGTCAGCGGTGATGACGTCCCAAGTCGCTCCGAGTTCGCACATCGCTTTCCAATCGTTCGCCTGATAAGTAATTTGCAAGTGTGGCGTTTCGATGGGCTCGCCGCCCGCTTCGTAGGATCGCATCACGGCTTCCGTCGTGCCGGTCGTAAGCAGTGTCCTTTCCGCCGGGTACGGTTCCTTACCCTGAATGAAGAGGTGTTGAATCGCATGAGACAACGCCTTGAATAACCCACGATTGCCCCAGGGACTATTGAAGAAAGCAGTCGACCGTAGCTGGGACTCGCCGCGAAGTCGACAGGCGAAGTTCCAGCGATCCGAACTGCTACTCAACTTCAGGACCGTGGCTTTAAGCCCGTCTTGGTAGTTGATCTCAATGGCATAAG
>CAUJKL010000181.1 GCA_963204995.1 Planctomycetota bacterium
TCGTCTCCTTATATTCGTTGGCAATTGGGTTACTCACCGGGGGCAGGCAGTCCGTGTCGATCGCTAGCTGCACAAAAATGACGCCCGATGTCCGACGACGTACTCCCCAAAACGAGACCGATCTCGATCGTTTCCAATTGACCTCGTTCGGCTCCCGTCGCGAGTTCCATTGCAATCGCTGACGTCCTCAACGACTAAGTCGGCTCCATCGCTCGTTCTCCTCTGGCGTCATTCTAACGAACTGCTCCTTGAAGATCACTTTTCTGTGAGCGGCATCGACACATCCAACAAATCGCCGTTGGCCTTGAACCCATCGCCGTTAACATCAACAAAGATCGGATTGGAAACCGCGACCGGCGGCTTCTCGCCGCCCCAGAGCGGCCCCATGACGCGACCGAGTGTCAAGCCTTCGCCGATCGCTGCCACAATGATGTGGGCGTCTTCGCTGAGTTCAATCGGGATGTCTGATTCGAATTTGACCACTCCATCGCCAAAGAGTTTCGGTGTTTCCCGACGAGTGAAATTCAAGTCGTTCCTGTGGCGGCCATTCACGAAAACCTGAACGCGATTGATATCGAGCCAGTTGGAACACTGCACTCGAACGGACAGCGTCGCCTTCTCACCCGGGGTAATTACGTCGTCGCCTGGATAAACGGCTTCGGAAAGTTGGAAGACTCGGCCGACTCGGATGAGAACTTCGGCTAACTTAGTCGTTAGAAATAGGACAATCGTGAAGGGACGTGCCGGGAAGAATTCCAGCGTGGGTTCAGGCCGATATTATTTGTCGTTCGCCTTGTCGAACCAGACGACCGTCCGTGTGAAGCGACTCGAGTGTGCAACGCCGATGCTCGAAACACTTGCCGGAATCCGAATCTTGACTACGCTAGAAAGTAGGAACTGGCAAAGAGGAGACGGCGATGCGACTGCAACCTGGGGATTGTTATTTGCTCTGGTCGGAGCAGATTGTGAAATTGCGAGAACGTTTGGACCAGAGTCGCTGGATGGCGGTCATCTGGGACCACGCGGCATACCAGTGGTCACTTTCGGTGTATGCCATCGACGAGCATCTGATCGACAATGTCGTCAGCGATCCGCAGCTACACGGACAACGCAATACGGGCTGATCGCGGAGGTGGCTGGGGCTGAGTCCGCGAAGCCCCGGCTTACCATGACTCCAATCAGCCGTGGCGTCGAAGACTCCGCCACAGACACCTGCCGGAACTTCGGTCGCAAATCGCGGCGGTCTCGGTGGCGCAAAGCGTTCTAGTACGAATTGGTTTGCGCAGCTACGGCATGAGTTTGCGACCTCGGTCCGGCCTACCGTGAATAATCCGGCTCGCCGCTGGACCGGCGGTCTGTCCTGGCAGTAGACTTCTTGGTGATGCGATACGAGCACACTCAGAAAGCGCCGTTTTATCTCCTGCTCCTGGCAATCGCGAGCGGCATGTTCGTTGGTGTGTGGTTGACTCCAGAGCCTGCCGCCCAGCTCAGTCTGGCAATCGGGGGCGGCGCGATGGCGATGCTCGGACTTGCCTTTCGACATTTAATGGTTCGTGATGAAGGCGAGGACTTGCTCGTCAGCTTCGGGCCGCTGCCGCTGTTCCGGCGGCGCGTTGTGTATGCGGAAATCGAACGCGTCGAGCAAACTCGTTCGTCTTGGTTGGATGGCTGGGGGATTCACATGAGTCCCAGCGGTGGATGGACCTGGAATCTATGGGGCTTTGATTGTGTCGACGTGTATTTGACGCGTGGGCGCAAGTTGCGGCTGGGTACGAACGAACCCGTCGAACTCGAAGCCTTCTTACGACAGCAGATTACATCGGCCAAAGAATAGAAGCGACTGTCTATTCGAACGGGTTTTGCACCGGTTTTGCTGCCGCCTTCTCGACATACTTCTGATCTTCCGTGCTTAGTCGGTCGAGTGGGACCGTCACTTCACGGCCATCCGTACGGCGAAGCGTCACTTTCC
The DNA here is from genome assembly GCA_963204995.1 of Planctomycetota bacterium. Classification (GTDB taxonomy): domain Bacteria; phylum Planctomycetota; class Planctomycetia; order Pirellulales; family Pirellulaceae. The sequence continues at coordinate 1,970 of CAUJKL010000181.1, forward strand.
CGTCGGCGGATTTGACGAAGACCGCTTCCACCTTGAATGACCCGGTTGCATCGCTCCAGGTGCGTGGGCCGGGAGCAGTCGATGCGAGTGATGCTGGCTTGTTGGGCTGGTCGAGCTCGTCGGGGGCAAGTTGAATGTCGCTTTTTGATATCGTGTGTTCCTGAGGAGCGAAGCCACGTTTGCGGACAAGCACCTTGCCGTCCGGCCGCAATTCCAAAATCTCTACCGCGAACCAGGATGCATAAAGTTTTGCCTGTACAAATTGGCCAACGTACAGTTGCGACGAGTCCGTCACCGCTCGGCCGGTCGACTTCACTGGCATGTGGCTGTCGTAGGCTTTGTTGAGTTCGAACTTCACCTTATAGGCAGGGGACCAACGGGCCAGCGTCTTGCTGGCTTCTTCTTGAATCTTCTTGCTCGGATTGCCCAGCAGCGACTGAATAGCTGCAGCCACTTCGGTATCGGGCTCCTGGGGCGACTTCTTGCCGAGCTGTCCGAGCGCTTTCAGAACCTCGTCGCTGTCACTCGAACTCAACGCAGCGAGCGCCGCAGTCTTTTCCTCAGCAGTGAGCGGCGCTTCGGCGGCCTGTTTCGCCTCCGCAGCGGCCATCTCTCGTTCGCGTTTGACGCGCTCGGCGTCCGCATCCAGCTTGGCAATTTCTTCCACCGAGAGGCGATGGTACTTGATCGAGATGGGAATGGTAGTCTTCGTGTTGTTTTCGTCAATGGCAAGTTTCGCCGCAAAGTCGAGCGACTGTGGCAGGCCATCGGTTGGATTGAACGTCCACTTCCCCGTGCCGGTCAAGTCGTATGCCGGCTGGTCTCCGGCTTTGGGCGACGACAATTGATACGACTTCTTAATGACAATTGCCGTAGGCGTTTCGCTCTCGATCGAATAGTTCGTTTTCTCGCCACCGGCCTGTACGGACTTTGGATCGTCACCGCCAAAGGGGCCAAACGGCCCGAATGGTCGTCGGCCCTCCTGTTCTTGTGTAATCGAGACACCCGAATCCACCAGCCACTCGCGTTGTTGGGCTATTGGCAGAAACTCAAACGGCATCAGCGAAACATTGCCGAGCAAGAACGGCAACTGTGAATCGCCTTCCATCGCCATTACCGAGCCGCGGCGCGTCATGGTGATCTTATTCGTAGTGTGAACTTTGCCGGCGAACTTCGGACGCGAAAACGGGCTCGGCGGGCCGCCGCCGAATCCGAAAGGTCCAAAGCCACGACCGAAGGGGCCGCGCGATGCCGACGACGCTTTGGGTTTGGTCGACTCCGTCAGTCCACCACGATAAGTCAACCGGATCTGCTCGGCCCCGATCTCGTCGATCGTATAGCGAGTGGTGCCCTTGTACGACGTAATCTCATCCGGCATATCAGCGCTAATCTCGAATTGGTAGGCAAACTGGTCGCCGACCTTCCCGCCGTATTGCAAGTCGGCGGCATTGGCATTCGAAGTGACCACTGCGAAGCAAGATACAAGTCCGCTCAGCAAGAGCTTGCTATCGAAGAAGGATCGCCGTAAGTTCATTTTTGAAACTCCTCATTCCGTGTCATCGAAAATGCCGAACTGATCGTGCCGCCGGTTGCCGGTCGTCGTCGATTTATGACTATACTATGCACCCGTGTCAATCGCCTAATCAATACATGGTATCGCAAGGAACTTAATACTTGGACCACGATGATCCAGCGCCCGAAACCGAACCAATTCGGCTCGATCAGTTTTTGAAGTTCACGGGACTCGCTGAAACTGGCGGGCATGCCAAGTTGTTGATTCAAAGCGGCGAAGTCGCAGTTAATGGCGAGGTCGAAACGCGTCGCCGCCGCAAGCTGCACGCCGGAGATATTGTGACCGCAGGCGGCCATGAGTTGGTAGTGGCGGATTACGTCGAAGGGTAGGGAGGAAGTGGTCTGGACGCGAGCAACGGGGGCGGGAGTCTTTTTCGGCGATAGGAATTCGCAAGGCAAAGATCTCGCCTCCGAAAAAGACTCCCGCCGCCCTTCGCGACATCTTTCTCGGCACGACGTCATCGCAACGCTCACGAAATAACTTCCGCAACTCCAAAGTAGCCATCACGCTCCGTCGTGATGATCGCAAGAACAACGGGGAAGTTATTTCGTGAGCGTTGCTACGCTGGGTACGTGCCGCCCACTTCGGTAAATTCATCGAAAATGTGCTTGACGGCGGATCGAGCAATGAGGGATACTCGTCGAACCTGTGCAGACAGATTCTTGAAGGAGCAGGCAATGGCGCAACACAGCGGTCAGCGGTCAGCGGTCAGCGGTCAGCGGTCAGCGGTCAGCGGTCAGCGGTCAGCGGTCAGCGGTCAGCGGTCAGCGGTCAGCGGTCAGCGGTCAGCAAGAGCGTAACCCATTCGTGCTGACTGCTCACTGCTCA
>CAUJKL010000182.1 GCA_963204995.1 Planctomycetota bacterium
ACGAGTACAGCATGATAAGAATCCTCGGGATGGCTGCCGCGTTGCTCGGGGCCTGTTTGGCAGGCCTGCCTTCCGCCGTGCTGACTTTGTCTCCGAAGAGACCAAAAAAAATCCTTGACATGCCGACCGCGAATGCTCACATTAAATGGAAAGACTATAAGCTAGGTTTGGATTTTCGACTTTAGGTGCCGGGCAGGCATTCGTAATCCAAAGGAGGACGCGACGATGGGCAACAAGCAAAAGCCACATGCTTGTTGGGTGTCCGACCGACGCGCTGTTGTCCCGCGGCGGCGAAAGAAGCCCGCCACTCGTCATCGTCGCCTGCGTCTGGAGTTGCTCGAACCACGAATCGTATTGAGTGGCACGAATGCGACCATCGGCGAGCCGCAGACGCTGGAGGATGGTTTGCAGGGATTGGTTGCTTGGGCGGAGCAGTTGGAGCAACATAGTTTGGTGTCCGTAGCGCTGCCGGTGATTGGCCAGGCTTTGGGCCAGTCGCTGGATCTGAGCGACATCATTCAGTCGCGGTTCGTAAATCCGATTGTTGATTTTCTGAATACGCAGACAACGCCGGACTCCGATGGCTTGGTAGCGCGGTTGAACGACGACTTGCTCGATGGCGTGTTCGGCAACCTCGGCCTGACGATCAGCAACGCCAGCGGCGGGTTGATTACAGGGCCTCGCGGCAACCAGGAACTTGTGTTCAGCGTGGAATTGGATGCGACGCGCACGTTGGACTTGCCGGTCAGCTTGGGTGCCGGTGGCGCGGAGCTGGGATTCGTATTCGGCTCGACCGTTCAATTGGCAGCTGGGATGAAGTTCGACTTCACGTTTGGCGTCGACTTGACCGCCGGCGTTGCACCCGCCGATGCTTTCTTTATCCGCGATACAACGATGTTGCTGACAGCCGGAGCGACGGCGCATCTTCAAGCGGGAACTAACGACGATGGCCGCGTCGGGATGTTCGAGGTCAAGTTCGTTGGCGATTTGAACCTGACCGGGCAACTGGACGTCACCTTGTCCGATGGCGGCGACGAGACGTTGACGCTGACCGAGTTATCCAACCTACCGCTCGATCAACTGGTATCCTTCGACACCACGGGCAGCGCCGCCACGGGACAGCTTCAATTTGAAGCCCTGGCCGCCTTCGGCTTTGCCGGAGTCAAAGGGACGATCACGCTGAACACGAACCAGCCGTTCGATAAGCAGAAGCAGAAGTCCGCACTGAATGTCGACATCGATCCGATTTTCGATCCGTCGGCGCTGGAGAAGCTTTACGAATTCAACAACCTGAACTCCTTCGAGGTAGTCGCGGGGCTTGAACAACTGGCCGCCTGGCTGGATGCGGTAAACGGCACCGACTCGTTCAGCAAGGGATTGCGGATCATTGGCGGCGTGCTCGGAGAGGTGGTGGATCTGGAAGGCATCTTGGGAAGTCCGGCACCGCAGAACCCCGGCGATGCATCCGAAGGCTTGATCTCGGGTCTGCTGGATGGCCAGGGCCTGCCGACGTTCGACAGTGCTCAAAGTCTCCGTGATGCCCTGGCGGCGTTCTTGAACATTCCACCTGAGCAGCTTCCTGTCACGTATGACAACGATGCGCGTGAGCTGACGTACACGATCGCACTGGGCCACACTTTTGCCGACCAGACGTTTCCCTTGGATCTCGATCTGGACCTGTCGCCGGTAGGAAGCATCACGACCAACTCGGCGGTGGACGTCAGTGCGACCGGCGGCTTTCAGTTCACCTTCGGGTTCGATCTCAAAGGCATCGAGGCGGAGATCGTGGGGAGTGCCGCCGCGCCGGCCAATGGCCAGCTCAGCGACACCGCACAGTTCTCACTGAGCGTGAACCTGGCCCAACCAGTTAACGTCACCGTGCCTCGCGATGTCGCAAACACCTCGCGCGACGATCTCGTGGAGGATATCAACACGGCGCTGGCAACGGCAGGACTGGCTGACAAGGCCGCAGCATTTCTGGCCGGAGACCGCATCGGGCTGCGCACACTACCAGACCAGCAGTCATTCATCAACATCCTGGTGCTGCACGTAGCCGACGCGAACAACCCCGCCATCACGCAACTTCACTTCCAGAACGGGCAAACCGGATCGGACAGCATCTTGAGCCGGACCTTTGTCGAGAATGCTTCGATCAATGCCAACTTGCTGTTGGACGCCCAGGACATCGACGCGCTGGCCAAGTTCGGTTTTGCCGGCATTGCGGTCAACGACGGTACGGGCTCGGCAAACGTGAATCTGGGGCTCAGCTTGAAAGATCCGCTCAGCGGCATTCCCGGCGGACGCATCTATCTGGGTGAACTCTTTCAAGGGCTGGACGACGTCAGTTCCATCATCGACGGACCGAACTTGACCGGCAACGTCCAGTTGGATCTGCCGATCACTGTCACTCCCGACTCGTTGGGCACAGGCGAGGGGAATGCGTCGCTGGAGCTGAATTGCGACCTCTTCGACCTGACATCGTGTCATCCGCAATTCCACAACGCCGAGACTCTTTTGGACTTGAGTAACATCGAACAAGGTAACGTAGTCGGCGCGATTCAGCAGCTGGTTAACTTCCTGAGTCAATTGGAAGGAGTCGGCACGTTCTTCACCGAGCCGTTGCCCATCATCAACGTTTCGCTGGCCGAAGTGGCCGACTTTGCCAGTTCCGTCGGTCAACTCGTACATGGCTTCGAGACCAATCCGGGAGGCACACTGCAAGAAGTAGAGCAGACGCTCGAG
>CAUJKL010000183.1 GCA_963204995.1 Planctomycetota bacterium
CGCCCGTGGGTCGTTGGGTTTGCGTGCGACCAGCGGGCCTGCGGCAAGGACCGGGGCGTGTGCGTTGCCGGTGTAGGAAGGGAGTTGGAGTGTGGGGGTGTGGGGGAGAGGGGGAGAGGGGGAATCGCTTTCCTTATCTCCTTGTCTCCCCATCTCCTTGTCTCCCGCTCTCCCCCTCTCCTTGTCTCCTCCTTTTGCATACTCCACCAACCCCTCCGGCGTCCCTGCAAACACAACCCGCCCGCCGCCTTCGCCCGCTTCCGGACCCATGTCGATGATCCAGTCGGCTTGCTTGATTACATCGAGATTATGCTCGATCACCACGACGGTGTTTCCAAGATCGACAAGCCGTTGGAGGACTTCGAGTAACTTGGCCAGATCATCAAAGTGCAGGCCCGTCGTTGGTTCGTCTAGCAGATAGAGCGTCCGCCCGGTATCTGGTCGAGACAATTCGGAAGCCAGCTTCACCCGCTGTGCTTCACCGCCGGACAGCGTGGGAGCGGGTTGGCCGAGTGTGAGGTAGTCGAGTCCCACATCGCACAGTGTTTGCAGAATGCGGCGGATCTTTGGGATGTTCTCGAACAGGACAACGGCGTCGCCGCAAGTCATATCCAACACGTCGCTGATCGAACGCCCATGGAACGTGACCGCCAGTGTTTCGGGGTTGTAACGCTTGCCGCGACACGTTTCACATTCGACCCACACGTCCGGCAGGAAGTGCATCTCGATACATCGCTGGCCGTTGCCTTCACAGTCGTCGCAGCGGCCGCCGGGAACATTGAAACTGAAGCGACGTGCCGAATAGCCACGCAGTTTGGCGTCCGGCAATTGGGCGAACATCATCCGAATCAACTCGAACACGCCCGTGTAGGTCGCCGGATTCGAAGTCGGCGAGTTTCCGATTGGCTGTTGATCGACGCGGATCACCTTGTTGATATGTTCGATCCCGCGAATTGCTTTGTGAGCACCCGGAATCGTACTCGCACGGTGGAGCGTTCGCGCGAGCGAACTGTACAACACGTCTTCGATCAATGAACTCTTGCCGCTGCCGCTCGGACCGGTGATTGCCGTCAGCGTGCCGAGCGGGATTTGAACGTTGACATCGTGCAGGTTGTTGTGGCGAGCTCCGAGAATGTCGAGAGTCAAGTGTCGAGAGTCGAGAGCCTGAGCAGTATTGGTAGGCCGGACCAAGGCTTTGCGCAGTTCCGGCAGCGACGTGACGTTTGGCTCGTGCCGGAACTGCGAGGACTTGTTCCGGCCTACCTCGGCTCGTTTCGGTTCTGGCTCTCGACTCTCGACCCTAGACCCTAGACTCAACACCCGTCGCGTCTTCGGCACCGCAATCGCCTTCTTCCCGCTCAAGTACGGTCCCGTCACGGAGCCACGCCGCTTCATCAGTTGTTCGACGGTTCCTTCCGCCACGATCTGCCCGCCTCCTTTGCCAGCCAGCGGGCCGAAGTCGCAGATGTAGTCGCTGCCGTCGATCACTTCCTTGTCATGTTCGACGATGAGCAACGTGTTGCCGAGATCACGCAAGCGGTGCAAGGCGGCCAGCAATCGCGTGTTATCCCGCGGATGCAAGCCGATCGTTGGCTCGTCCAAGACGTACAGCACACCGCACAAGCCGCTGCCGAGCTGGCTAGCGAGGCGGATTCGTTGTGCCTCGCCGTTCGAGAGTGTGGCCGCTCCTCGGCCAATCGCCAGATACTCCAAACCGACATCGTTCAAAAAGGCGACACGTCCGATGATCTCGCGAATCAACTCGCCCGCGATCTTGCGGTCGCGTTCCGACAGCTTCCAGCCGTTGACAACTCGTTGCAATTCGCCGAGCGGCATTCGACAGTACTCGTCGATCGTGTGCCCGTGGAATTTAACGGCGGAGGCATCGTCTCTTAGCCGACTGCCCGAACAGGTCGAGCAATCGACCTCGTCCACAAACTGTTCGAGCTGCTTGCGGAAGGAGGGAGAAGTTTTCGACGCCTCATCCAACGCGGGGTAAAGCCCTTTGAATTGAAACCGGAATAGCACCTGCTCTTTCGCTTTCCCTGTCCGCTCACCGTTGACCGCTGACCGCTCTCCCCTCGCTTCAAACCAGTCCTCTCCCGTCCCATGCATAATGATCCGTCGATGACGCGACGAGAATTGTTCGAACGGAACGTTCAGCGGAACTCCCGTCTCGCGTGAAAGTGCCTCGAGCATCATGCGAGACATCGAGTTCGACGGATCGGGCCAGAGTGCAACGGCACCTTCGAGCAGCGAAAGCTTCGGGTCGCGCAGCAATGCGGTTGGATTAGCGCCGACCTCGACGCCCAGTCCTTCGCAAGCCTGGCACCAGCCGAGATAGCTGTTAAAGGAAAAACGGTGTGGTGTGAGCGGCTCGAAGCTGCGACCGCAACCGCTGCATGATAAGTGCTGACTATGCGAGACGACGGGCCAACGCGGCTCCGGCAAGTCGTCACTCGGAAAGGCAACTTGCAGGATGCCTTTGCCGAAGGCGAGTGCCTGCTCGATACTCTCGGCGATCCGCGAGCGAGCCTCTTGTCGTACTACGATGCGATCGATGACGACCGACACTTCATGCTTGCGTTTGCGATCGATCGTGGGAGGCGAGTCGACCGAGTGTGTTTCTCCATCCACGCGAATGCGCGGATAGCCAGCCGCACGAATCTCTTCCCACCGCGTCTCGTACTTCTCGCCGACGGGCACATCCAATGGAGCCATCAGGTACAAGCGAGTGCCTTCAGGTTCCAACATGATCTTGTCGACGACTTGATCGACCGTTTGCGTTCCGATTTCGATATCACAATCGGGACAGTGTGGTTGCCCGGCTCGTGCCATGAGAATGCGGAAGTAATCGTAAATCTCGGTGACCGTGCCGACGGTACTTCGCGGCGTGTTGCCGAGGTTCTTCTGTTCGATGGCGATGGCGGGTGACAGGCCGTCGATGTGCTCGACTTGCGGCTTCTGCATCTGCGCCACGAACTGGCGAGCATACGAGCTCAGGCTTTCGACATAACGTCGTTGGCCTTCCGCGTAGATCGTGTTCATGGCCAGCGAACTCTTGCCCGACCCGCTCGGTCCGCAGAAGACCGTCATCTTGTCGCGCGGCACCGCAACGTCAACACCTTTGAGGTTGTGTTGATGCGCGCCGGTGACCGTGATTTGCTTGGCGATGCGAGCGAGCGAATCGCGAGTCTCTTTCGATTGCTCGGCTTTCGCGTGCGATCGCTTGGCCGCCGTTCCGTCGAGGTGTGCCGCCAAGGCCTGGCCGGTGCGCGACGATTTGGCTCGCATGATGTCTTCGGGAGTTCCGGTCGCAATGATCTCGCCTCCACCGGCCCCTCCCTCGGGACCGAGATCGATCACCCAGTCCGCTGTCTTGATCACATCGAGGTTGTGCTCGACGACCAGCACCGTGTTGCCCGCTTCGACAAAATCGTGCAAGACCTTGAGCAGTAGCTTGATGTCGGCGAAGTGCAATCCAGTCGTCGGTTCGTCCAGCAGATAAAGCGTCTTTCCGGTACTCTTCTTGGCGAGTTCCTTGGCCAGCTTAATGCGTTGTGCCTCGCCACCGGAGAGTGTCGGCGAAGGTTGGCCGAGCTTGATGTAATCGAGCCCCACGTCATGCAGCGTTTGCAACTTGTGCCGCACCCTCGGAATGTTCTCGAACAGATCGAGCAACTGCTGAACATCCATTTCCAGCACTTCGGCAATCGACTTGCCTTTGAACTTTACCTGCAAAGTCTCACGGCTATAGCGATGTCCCTCGCAAACCGGGCACGTCACCCACACGTCCGCAAGAAAATCCATCTCTAGCTTGTTCGAGCCATTGCCTTCGCACGCCTCACACCGACCACCCGTCACGTTGAAGCTGAATCGCCCAGGTTTGTAACCACGCCGCTTCGACTCGGACAACTGCGTAAACAGCGTCCGAATTTCGTCAAATACTTTGATGTAGGTGCCTGGGTTCGAGCGAGGTGTGCGGCCGATCGGTGATTGATCGATGGCGATCAGCTTGTCGAGATATTCTAAGCCTTCGATCGCTTCGTACGCTCCCGGCGTTCCCTCGCCGCCATTGAGATCGCGTCGTAGCGTTTCGACGAGAATGTCGTTCACCAGCGAACTCTTTCCTGAACCGGAAACGCCCGTGATGCAGACAAACGCGCCCAGCGGAATCTCGGCGACGATGTTCTTCAAGTTGTTGTGCGTCGCACCGCTGATTCGTAGCTTCTTGTCACCGATCGCCCGCCGCTGCTTGGGCACCTCGATCTGGGCGGCACCAGAGAGATACTGACCGGTCAGACTGCGCGGCTCTTTCATCAGCTTGGCCGCTGAACCCTCGACGACAACTTCGCCGCCACGAATTCCCGGTCCGGGACCAAAGTCGATGATGTGATCCGCCGCTCGCATCGTGTCTTCGTCATGTTCGACAACGACCACGGTGTTGCCCATGTCGCGTAGACGGCAGAGCGTGTCGATCAAACGCGTGTTATCGCGAGCGTGCAATCCGATCGACGGCTCGTCCAGGATGTACAGCACGCCGACCAGTCCCGATCCAATCTGCCCGGCCAAGCGAATCCGTTGCGACTCGCCACCCGACAGGGTCGGAGCTGTCCGATTGAGCGAGAGGTAATCGAGCCCGACATTGAGCAAGAACCCCAGGCGTCCGCAAATCTCTTTGAGTGCTTCGGCGGCAATCAACGTCTGCGTCGGGTCGAGGACCAGCTTCGCGAAGAAGTCGACGGCATCGCTGATGGCGAGATCGCAGACTTGCGGGAGTGATTTTGAGGCCTGTTCCGCGAATCGCTTGTGGCCTGACGTAATCCGGACCGAGCAAGCTTGTTCATTCAGTCGCTGCCCGTGGCAGGCCGGGCAAGTCATCGTCCGCATAAAGCTTTCCAACTGGCGACGCTGCGGAACGCTGTTCGAGTTGCGATACTTGTTCAGCAGGTCAGGCACAATGCCTTCAAACTCGCCACCGTACTTCATCGGCGACTTGCCGCCGCGCCACGTGTAAGTGACGTGCATCTTGCCAGTGCCCCACATCCAAAGTTGCTGGAGCTTCGGATCGAGTTCCTCCCAAGCGGTTTCGAGCATCGTGCCCGATTCGAGTTCATGCACGCGCTCGATCGTCTCGGCCACGCCGCTATAGATGTGCCGCCGCCAACGGCCCAGGTCTTTCCAACGACCGATCAGTTCGAAGCAACCTTGCTGGAAGTTCAACGAAGGATTGGGGATCAGTAGCTCGGGATCGAACGAATACAGTTCGCCCAGCCCGTCGCACTCATAGCACATGCCTTGCGGGCTGTTGAAGCTGAACAGCTGTGGCGTCGGCGGTTCGAAACTGAGTCCGCAATCGGCACAGGCATAATCGATCGAGAAGATCGTATCGTTGGCTCGCGTCTTGGCACGCCGCTCGGGTTTGTCTTCCGCGGTCTCGTCGGTCTGGACTTCGACGAACATCGTGCCCTTGCCGATATTCAACGCCAGCTCGACGGCTTCGGCCAGTCGCGGTCGGACGTTGGCTTTGATCTCCAAACGATCGATGACGACTTCAATGTCATGCCGCATCTGACGATCAAGATGCAGGTCGTCGTTCAATGAGACCGTCTCGCCATCGACTCGCGCACGGACGAACCCCTGCTTGAGCAAGTCGACGAACAGATCGCGATACTCACCCTTCTGGCCTCGAATCAACGGAGCCAGAACGGCGAATTTAGTGTCCTTGGGCTGAAGCAAAATGCGAGCGATGATTTGTTCGCGCGTCTGGCTTTTAATCTCCCGGCCGCACTTTGGACAGTAACCTTGTCCGATGCGGGCGAACAAAACTCGCAAGTAATCGTAGATTTCCGTAATCGTCCCGACCGTCGAACGCGGGTTATTGCCGCTCGATTTCTGCGAGATCGAGATCGAGGGGCTCAAGCCGCCGAGGTAATCGACATCGGGCTTGGGCATCTGGCCGAGGAACTGCCTTGCGAAGCTGGACAGGCTTTCGACGTAGCGGCGCTGCCCTTCGGCATACACCGTGTCGAAGGCCAGCGAACTCTTGCCCGAACCGCTAACCCCGGTCAAGCAAATCAGTTTATTTCGCGGGAGGACGAGGTCGACGTCGCGCAGGTTATGCTCGCGAGCGCCTTTGATCACGATGTCTGGAGATGCCATTTCTTGCGTCGTTCGTGCGAGTCCGTTCGGGAAAGCGAACCTCCCATTGTAAGAGACCAAGGCGAAATCGGATACCATCCAAGTGCGACGTGGATGGGTGTAAATTGATGCGGTTTACAGCCGAAACTAGACTGCTTTCATGAGCTGAACGCCGTGCAAAGACCTGAACCGATCTCCGTCAAGGATTATCTGGCGGGCGAACTCGCGTCGGAAACGAAGCACGAGTACGACGCTGATTGTCACCGAGGATTGCACAAGCCTCAGAACTCCTGATCCGGTAGAAATACGGTGAACCATAATTCGTGGTCGTGCGTGAATAGTGGGGGCCGACCCTATGGGCCCCCCCAAAAAGGACGGCCACCAAGAGGGTTTTGTTTAAACA
>CAUJKL010000184.1 GCA_963204995.1 Planctomycetota bacterium
GTCACCATTCGTTGCGACTGGCCGAGCCACAGGAAACCTTCGCCGTTGGAGGCACCGCAATGAAGAAGGAGCTTTCGCCGGAACTCTTAGACCGCCAACCGCCGTGCAATCTCGACGCCGAGATGGGCCTTCTTGGCAGCATCCTTCTCGATCCGCAGGTGATCGATGATGTTGCGCCGGTCGTTCGAGTTGCCGACTTCTTCGATGACGCGAATGGTCGACTGTTCGAGCACCTGGTGGCGATACACAACGATGGAAGCAAGATCGACCGGACGCTTTTGACGGCGCGACTGAAGAACGCGGGTGATTTCGAGCGAATCGGCGGCGCAGCCTATCTTGCCCGCGTGTCGATGTCTGTTCCCTACGCTGCACACGCCAATTACTACGCCGACATCGTCCGACGCAAAGCCTTGCGACGCGCTGTGATTGACGCAGGTGCGCAAATCATCCAAGAAGGCTACGACGAACGAGGCGGCGAAGACGAGCTTTTGGCGCGTGCAGAATCCACGATCTTCCAACTCGCTGAGCGGCGAGTTGATGCGGTCAGCACTCATACTGCCAAAGATGTCATGCGGACGACTCTCGATACACTGGAGGCGAGAAGAGCGGGCTCCGCAGACAACGGTTTGGCGACCGGGTTTACCGAGGTCGACCAGCTAACAGGAGGGCTGAAACGAGCCGAACTCTCGATTCTGGCGGCTCGTCCATCGGTCGGAAAGTCGGCTTACGCTTGCAACATCGCAACCAACGCGGCAGTTCGATCCGAGATCCCGGTATTGTTCATCAGCTTGGAAATGAGCACTTCAGAACTTGGCGATCGCTTGTTAGCCGCAGAGGCACAAGTCGATTTACACCACATCCAAAGAGGAACATACACATTTCAGGAGCGAGCCAAGCTCGTCGAAGCCGGCGGTCGGATCTCGAACTCCTCACTCTTCATTGACGACTCGCCGACCCGAAACATGACGTCGATTGCAGCTCTGTCTCGGCGACATAAGCGGAAGCATGACATTGGACTGATCGTCATTGACTATCTCCAGTTGATTGACCCCGAAAGTCACAAGGACCCGCGTCAGGAGCAAGTCGCAAAGATCACCCGTCGTCTCAAAGTGCTGGCTCGCGAGATACAAGTTCCCGTCCTTTGCCTAGCCCAACTAAATCGGCAATCCGAGCAGTCGGGCGACCACATTCCCAAACTCAGTCACCTTCGTGAATCGGGTGCCATTGAGCAGGATGCAGACGTGGTGATGTTCGTTCATCGACCTGGTTACTACTCGCGCGAGAACGTGCCATCCGGTCAAGGCGAGCAAGCAGAAATCATCGTCGCGAAGCAGCGCAACGGACCGCGGGACACTGCCAAAGTGCTTTGGTTCGGTTCGTACTGTCGATTCGACAACCAGCCGCAGTTCGATCCTTAGCCGTTGGAGTGGTCGGCATGCCCTCAAAATGGCGTCACGCCACCTACTGAAGATGAATTGACTGACGCGTAAGCGTGGGACGATCTTTGACAACTCGATTTACTCTCCCGGTGCCAAATGCGGCCGACGTGCGTCCAAGCACGATAGGAGGCGCACAACACGCCCGCCGGGGAACGCGAGAGGGCAACTGCGGTCGGCTTCAACGAGCAGCGTCGGCTCGCACAGCGACCGAAGGTCGCGCGCGGATCTGCGCGCCACAGAATACCATCGAAATCGTCACCGAAAGACGCATGCACACCGAGACCGGAATCCTCGACTCGCTCGCTGTCACCGACGCTTTTCTCGCTTCCTTAGCCAATCGAGCAGCCAAATCTGATAACGAGTTTTGACACTGGGCGGTGCGACCATGAGATACTCCGCAACAGCCTGGCCGAGTTGCTTCACACCTCCGAGTTGCCGAGCGGCAATGGCGGTCAGGTGATCCCCGTTCCCTTCGCGCCTGATGAGCTTCCGAACGTAGTCTTTCGCGACACGGTGCTGCAACTCGCGCTCCTTCTTGTGTCGGCGTTCGCGTTCCCTGTCGTTGTGGCAGATCCGGCACAAGTTCATGCGATCCTCGCCATTACGCCGACGTAGTCGAAACTCAGTAATTGGCCACGCCTCAGTGCAGCCCTGACAGACCTTCGTTTCGGTGGTTTCGGTGGTTGTTTCTGTCATGGTTGGCTTTACCTCTGGAACATGCACTAAAGGGGGTAGCGTGCTTTCCACGAGCCCTTTTCGCACGCGGTCACCGAACCGTGATCCGTCACAAGGCAAGTGGTGTCAGTATTTTACGGCGTTGGGCGGGATTGTGTGCCACTTTTTCGCATGACCCCTGCCGGCCCCTTTCCAACACCGCCAACTTGTCAGGTGATTTCGAGCCGTTTGCAGGCTCGCATAACCGCGACGTCGGACCACGGTTTGCCCCTTCTGGTGCGCTCGCCGCGGAGATTCAAAATCGTCGCAATCTGCCGGTACGAGAACGCTGGGCGCAGCTCGGCGAAGAACGGTCGCAAGTCTTGGTAGGCTTCGCCGGCTTGCTGCTTGACGGCGAGACCACCGGCCTGCGCCCCGCGCTTTCGAGCGGCTTTGGTCAAGTTGCGGCAGTTCGGATTCGTGCCACCCAGTTTCGTCCCGCGGCGCTTGGCGGCGGCCAGGGCAGCCTTGGTCCGTTCGGAGATCCGGCGGGCCTCGTCCTCGGCGACAGCGGCCAAGATGTGGATCGTCAGGCGGGTGGCGTGCGGGTTGTCACAACAGACGAAATCCACGCCGGAGTCCATCAGCTTTGAGGTGAACGCGACGTTTCGGGCCAGACGATCCAGCTTGGCAACCACGAGCGTCGCTCGCGTCCTCTTGGCGTGGGCGATTGCTTTGGCCAGTTCAGGCCGATCGGATCGCTTGCCGGTCTCGACTTCGGTATAGGAAGCCAAGACCTTGGCATTGTGCTGCCGTGCGTATTCGGCGACGGCTGCTTGTTGGGCTTCGAGTCCTAGGCCGGAGCGACCTTGGCGCTTGGTTGAGACTCGGTAATAGGCAATCAAGTTACGCATCGAAATCCCCCCATAATCCAAGTCTCTCGGCTTTGTCCAGAACCTCTTGAGCGTCGTCGACCCAGTGTCCGCGCAGCTCGGCCAATGTCTCGGCGTCGGCGTTGTTTTGTGTTGCTTCGTCGTGGGCCAAGGCACAAGCCAGCGCAGTGACAGCTCGTTCAAACAGTTTTCGTTCCAGGGTGGTCATAGTCATGTCAGTGTCCTTTGCAAAGTTCAACAATCGGAATCCAACTAGGTGGTTGGTAACATTCGGGCAACGTAGCCCGTGGGTTCGTAAGGCAGGCAACGATCGGCAGACCGGGGTCTTGTTCAGGCCACGGTGTTTGTCCATCGGTGCATATCAGGATCATTTGCGGCTGCGGGCGAGTTTGCAGGACTTCCGCGACGATACGAGCCATGTTCGTACCGCCGCCGCCTGTCAACTCGATTCGTTTCGGATCAGACAGGCAGAGTTGCTTCATCTGGCCTTGGGTGTCTCCGGTGATGACTTTGATGCCGTCTCGGATGCGGAAGGAGTTCAGCACCTTGCGGATCAGGCCCAGCGATAGGCCCAAGTCTTGAGCGTCCATCGAGCCGGAAGTGTCCACGATGACCGTGATGCGTGGCAGCGGAGCCACATTGCTCGGTAGGACCATATGCGGGTTCCCGTTTCGTCGACTGGGGCGGCGGTAGCTACGTTCACCGATCCCAATCGTCAGATCGCAGTAACGACGCACCAGGCTCAACAGTTTGGCGGCAGGATCGATGGGCGGGTTGAGGATGTCTCCAGCCCAGCGACGATGGCGGGCTGACTGTTGCCCATGTGCTCTTTCCAAGACGTTCTTGGCGGTGACGTGGATGACTTGTTCCTGATCGGCTTCATCCAAGCCGGGGTTGTCTTCATTGGGTGGGCCGAGTTCCCAGGGACGCTGGCGGCCATCGGAGCAAGAGCCACTGGAGCCTATCGGTTGCGGCTCCACTGGTCGCGAGGCTTCATTCTCCCCGCCTGGATGTTCCAGTCGATCAGCGCTTCCAGCAGTTGGCTCTGTAGTTCCCTCATGTCCTGGATAACTTGATCCTTGATCGCCAGCGTCGCTTCCAGGCTCTCGATCTTCGCCTTGAGTGTTCTGACCGTCGTTTTGGCTGTCGGCTTCGTTGTTGTCATCGCTGTCTCCAGGTTGCTCGCAGGGTGAATCTTGAGCCGCGTCTTCCGCCTCTTGGACCTCGGATCGCTCGGTGAGCTTGCGGAAGTATTCCTCAGCGCTCAGCCCGTCCGGCAGGTTGAGCCGCTCGGGGTAGATCAAGCCATCCGGCAACGGGATGCCTTGGGCCTTCAGGTCACCGTTGATGGCGGCGTCGGTGGCATAGTTCCACGCCTCCCACTGGCTCTCGTTCACAAGGGCCTTACCGCGTTTGTGGTGGCGTTTCAGCAGGTGGTCGAGTTCGTGCAGGATGACGCCCGCGGCTTGTTCGACGCTCATCCGTTGCAAGGCGGCTTCGTCGTAGTACAGCCGCCAGTGTTGATCGACCGCCAGCGTGCCGAGTCCTGGACGAGGTGTGGGAACCATCGACAGGATGGCATGGCTGGCAAAAGGCCAGTAGCGGCAGGCTTGCAGTCGGGCTTGGGCAAGTAAGGTGGACATGGGAATCACTCCAATCGTGAAAGCGGTTGCACCTACTAGTCGAAGATGCCCCGAAAAACCGGAAACGGCGAACCAGTGCTTTTATGCGGAAACCGCAGTTTCCTTCAAAAAAGAGTGTTGTTTGCTCCGCGACTGTCGAGGCGTTACCCTGAACGTCGCGCCAACACATAGCCTCCTTTGGTATCTACCTATATGACACACGACTCTGAGAGAAATCGGTACTACGACGAAGAGGAAGTCATTGGGAGCTCAAACAAGTTTCACCGACCGTCGTGTCATTTAATCAACAACATTGACCGACGAAACTTTAAGAAGTTGCGATCTTGGGAGAGTGCGGTGGCGCTCAGTCTCGAACCCTGCGGCGTCTGCCAACCTTTCCATAAGATCAGATCAACACCCGCGCCCCGTGCCGAGCCAGCCACGTCCCCGCCGGCTGCAACCGTCGTATCGGCAACCGTCCTAGCCGACTGGCGTCGCCATCTCGTGCAGCTTCTCAGTGCCCTTGACCAGAGCGGGACACGACCGGACAACGAAGGAGTCGCTGGTCGCATCAATCGCCTGTCGCGTAATAACGTCATCCCGCGAGAGATTGCGGCAATGATGCGAACTGTCACC
>CAUJKL010000185.1 GCA_963204995.1 Planctomycetota bacterium
AACATCCCTGTCGCCTCCGTGTAAAGGAATCCATCCCCCTTGAATCTCACGAGGCGACAATTCTAACGAACAGGCGAAAACCGTCCTAACCCAATAAGCAGTCAGCGATTACCGCGACAACAATGCACCTTCACAGGGCTGTCCCTTGAGGCTCACCAACGGGAGGCCACACAATATCTAGTGGTTGCTAGCTGACCAGAAAAACTAATTGATCTTGAAACGCAAGAATGCAAAACCTCAGTTCTATTTAGAAATCGCCCGGGCTCAAGAGGCCGGAGACGGGATATCGACTTCAGATTCTTCGATCGACTTCGGTCCGGTGGCCTTAGGGACAACAGTGACGCGAAAGGTGATCTTGAAGAATCGGTCAGATGCGGAAGTGCGCATCGATAAGATCAACTGGACGTGTGGGTGCATTCAAGCTGCGATGAGTGATTCGCGAATTGTGGCACATGGTGAATCGGAACTGGCTGTCCGAACACGCCCCGCCAAGCCCGGTAAACACGCGGGCACGTTGTTTCTGTACGACTCGCGGGGCCAATCGCATCAAATACAAGCTTCTGTCGAAGGAATTCCTGCAATTACGGTGCAGCCAGAAGTATTACAGTTCGGAGCGATTGTCCAAGGCAGCATGCCGGAGAAACCGTTGTCGATTCAATTCTCCGAGCTGCAAAACTATGTCGTCGAGCGACTCCATTTCGACGCCGATTTGTTCGAGATCGAGCGATTGCCGGACCCAGATGAAAAGGCCAACGGGCTCCTACGATTCAGCGTCCGAGTCAAGAAGAGCGCGCCTGCTGGTGAGTTTCGAGAATCGCTCGCCGTTTACCTGAAAAAGGACCAGGAAACGGTGGCCTGCGTCGTCTCGCTGAACGGACGAGTCACGCCCGAACTTTACGCCACACCCGCCTCGCTTCGCGTTCAGGTCAAGCCCAACAGCGTTCCTGTCCAGCGATCCGTCATCTTACGTAGCGCCACGGGCGACGAATTCAAAGTGATATCATTCCGTGCGAACTCGCCAATGGTCTCCGCCAAAATTCGCCTTCAGAACCCCGGCCTCGCGATTATCGAGATTTCCGTCGCCACGCCGGACGTTGTCAACTTGCCGCAAACCGCGACGCTATCGATCGAGACCGATGTCGCAACGCATCCCGAACTCACCGTGCCCATCGAGCTTGTTCGTTAAGTGCCTCGCCTCAGCCCGTACGGGGAACGACTTGAAGCGACCCCAAGAGACACCCCCAAAAGGCTTCATCGTCACCAACCGCCTCGGCAATCGAGGAGTGATGCGATTAAGAACGTGGTAGATCAGCCCACCATCAGTAGCTCGTTAGCTCGTTTCGGTCTTCCCATCGAAGCAAACTACCGAAATCCACCCCGGACGTCAATCTAAGGTTCCTGACACGAATGGCACTGCTGGTTGGGACATAAGGAGTTAGGGTCAGGCGGCGCCTCCCGTCGGGCCTTCGCTGCGGCGCGAGGTTCGGTTAGCAACGCCAAGATCTTGGGGCGGCGTTTGTTGGCACGCGGCTCGGTGCGGCCCACGCGATGACCGACACGGATCGATAGCTGATGA
Source organism: Planctomycetota bacterium (assembly GCA_963204995.1). GTDB lineage: Bacteria > Planctomycetota > Planctomycetia > Pirellulales > Pirellulaceae. Next base: position 1,577 of record CAUJKL010000185.1, read on the forward strand.
GAAACAAACAACTCGCGCAACGACTCGTCCACTCCGCTGACCGCACCACACAACCAAAGGTTCCCCAGCATCTGAACCGTCGCCGTGAAACTCAGGCTGCGACACGAACGGCCCGTGCCGATCGTCGCCGACAGCATCGACTCGCGAATCAGATTGTAAAGCAACAGGCAGAACCACAACTCCGTACGAACCATCTCCGGCGACTTCGCTCGCAGGATGTCCATTCCTAACGTGCATCGTCGGAACTCGGCAGCGAGCGATGAAGAAGAGAAAACTGTGTTCGTGGTTTGGCAGCCTTGTTGTAAAATGGCGTCGACCTTCCCTGATCCTGTACTTATGCCATCGCGCAGTTCCAGGGAAGGTTTCGCCGACGCGATGATAACGGCCAGCCGGTTTCGCCCCAAGACGACTTCCCAACGCGTCGGCCTAGCCACATCAAAAACAACCACGCGCCGCCGTGGGCTCTTCACGCTGCGCAAACTTCAGCGAAAATGACCGGCAGTGCCATTCGTTCCTGGAACCTTTTTTCGTCCCGGAACCTTTTGTCGCCCGCGTTCTCACTGCTCGCCTACCCGCAGCGCGTGCTTGATGAACAGACGGGTGAGTTGCTTCCGCAGATTCGGTTGTCACAAATGTCGCCGCCTGCGTTCATCGTTCACACGCATGACGACGCATCGTCATCGCTGGAGTGCGTTCCGATCGATGCCGGCTTGAAGCGGCACAACGTCGCGATCGAACTGCACGGGTACGAAAATGGCGGCCACGGATAGGGCATGCGTCCGGTGAGGAATTCCAATATCGACACTTGGCCCGATCGTGCTACGGATGGCCTCATACGTCGAGATCTTGGTCGCGCCGAGGTGATTGCGGAGCCAGACGCTTGAGTTGGTGCTGAGCCGCTTGCAGGCAAGTAATTGGGTCGGCTTCGTCCGGCGCGTCGGCAAACTTCGACAAGATTTCGACAAAGCGATCGCGAGCGTCCTGAGGTTTGCTCTCCACAAGTTTCATCGCTTCGACGAATGCTTGTTGAACTTCGGTGAGCGTTTCCCGCTTGGCACGGGTGCGCAGGCGACTGAACAGATACTGGCTGTGAATGTCGAGCAACCACTCGTTGACTTCACTGGCGCGAGGGTCAGTGGCGTGCGTGGCGAGGAACCGTTCGATCTCGGGCTTTACATCGCGCAGATCGCCATCGTGGGCGGTAGCTGCGATCCGGTTGTACAACGCATCGGCACTCGGTGGCGACAGTCCCCACACCACCAATCCCAACAAGGCCACGAGGCCCACGACCAATCCGGCGACTCTTGCCACATCCGTACTCTTCGCGTCCTTCGATCGGTCTTGCCGGCGGCCTTGTTCGTCGAACGTCGTGAATCGATTCGGGCCTGATGCTGGGTCGGCAAGCGTGTCGCTACTTGAGGGCTGAGCCGCGATCTCTTTCGCTTGCGAGTCCGAAGTCACGACAGTTGCGTCGTTCCACGAGTATCCATCGGCAGGGGCCTGGCCGGTCTTCGGCTCGATCGACGTCGGTGGGACTTCGGTTCCCGGACTGCGCTCGTAGTTCGACTCGCGCGTCACCTGATCGTTCGGTGACACAAGCCGTGGCTCGCTCGTACTCGTCGGATGTTCCGCCGCTGTCTTGGCAGCCAGGCCGTGCTCCATCGCTTTCAATTGATTCGCCAGCACCAGCGCGGTGGGAATGCGGTCCTTGGCGTCTTTCTTCAGCAACTGATCGATAATCTCTTCGAGTTCACTGGGGACCGACGGAGCATAGCGGCGCACGAGCGGCGCTTCGTCGTATCGCAAACGATGCAGGACTTCTGGAATCGAGCCGCCAGAAAAAGGAGGCCGCCGCGCGAGCAGCGTGAACATCACGGCTCCTAAACTGAACAGATCGGTGCGATTGCTGACCGGGCGTCCCTCGGCCTGTTCGGGAGCCATGTAATCCGCCGTCCCCACGACGCTGCCGTCTGCCGTCAGATTCGTGGCACCAAACAATTTGGCGATACCAAAATCCGTGAGCTTAATTGTGCGATCTTTCGTCCGCAGCAGATTGGCGGGTTTGAGATCGCGATGGATGATGCCGTGATCGTGAGCGTGTTTCAAGGCCTGACACACTTCAATCCCAATCCTCAGCACTTCCGGCCACGCAAAGACGTGCTTGGCCTGTAGTTCATCCTGCAACGTTTGGCCTTCGACCAGTTCCATCGAGTAGAACAGCAATCCATCCTGTTCGCCGTCACCAAACAACTCGACGATATTCGGGTGCTTCAGTTGTTTCAGCGTTTCGATTTCGCCCATGAACCGTTCGCGAAAGTTGCCGTCTTCGGCCAAGTGCGAAGGCAACGCTTTGATCGCCGCGCGTTGTCCCGTCTCGTCGTCAACGCCTTCGTAAACCGTCCCCATGCCGCCCCGACCCAGCATGCGGATGATTCGATAGGGACCGAGGTTCTTGATCATGGTTTTGTTTTGGTTGTTTGACCTAACGAAGCCGACAAATTGTAGCAAAACGAACTTAATCTATACGGTCGATCAATCCTTCTAGCTAACGTCAAGACTTACGCCAACTTTCGATATCTTATTAAAATCGCTACGGGTTGTTGTAATACACCACGACGTTGTGCTAGTCTTCCACCTGATCAAGTGGGGACGCAACCGACACAACGGCATGGTGAGGACGATGATGGCAGTACTCGGCAACCGAATCCTACCAGACGCAATCAAATGGGGTCGATCAGCGAATGCTCAGGTCGTGTCTCGTAAGTACCAGCTACGGTTGGCGACCCCGATGTTTGGAGGCGGCGTCATTGCCGGAACGTCAGACGAGCGGATGCCAATTCGCCCCAGCAGCATCCGCGGCCATCTGCGTTATTGGTGGCGGATGATGCATCGCGAGAAGTTCTTAAAAGACGACAGAACATTGGACGTCGCGGCGATGCGATTGCGGGAGGCCGAGATTTGGGGGAGTACTGAGTCGCCAAGTGCGGTGCAAATTCGCGTGCGCGTTCAAGAACTTACCGATAGCAACTACCTAACCGACGAACGATATGGGTTCGCTCCGCAATCTCCGGAAGCCTACGCTTTGTTCTCTGCAATTGAAGGCAAAGTTCCTAGGATCGTGAGGCAGGGCCTTGAGTTTCAAGTTGAATTGAGTTGGCCAGAGCAGACGGAGCTAAATCGACTTCGCAAAATCGAGAACAAGCAGCGCCGCTCGAACAACCAGCTTTCCGCAAACGTTCAGCTGATTGATGGCGAAGTCGATTTGGCGTTTAATTCTTGGATTGCCTTTGGGGGGATCGGTGCGCGAACACGGCGCGGGCTAGGTTCGCTTGAGTGTGTCGATTCAACGGGATCAGCACCGAGTTCATTGCCATGTGATGCACAGCTCTTTGTTATTGATCGAGCTGTCACAGACCCAATGCATGCTTGGAGACAAGTTGTCGATGTCTACCAACGATTCCGGCAATCGTTTCGTGGAGCAAAACACAAGAAAGCCTTCCCCGGTGGAACAGTTGGCGAGCCACCGGGTAGGTCTCACTGGCCTGAGCCTGATTCTATTAGAATGCTAACCCGGTGCGCGTTAAGCGATGGACCGACAATTAGCGGCGGAACGAATGATGTAGATACGCACAACCACGCTACGCCGATAGTTGCGCAGAACGAGGCAAATTTTCCGCGAGCTGTGCTGGGCCTTCCGATTGGGTTTCACTTTGCAGGCGACGGTCCCGGTAAGAATAACCCAGCCAATCCTAAAAAGGATCCAGCTTCAGTCGAACTGTTGCCACATGCGGTCGACGAAGCGGGCAATCTAGTCTACGAAGTCGAACGAGGCGGTACAGCGACTCGATGTCCGAAATCCGGTGACCGCATGGCAAGTCCGGTCATCACAAAGGCAATGCAGCTTGATGGAAAGTGGTATGCAGCCGTTCTGATTCTTCCACACGACCAAGCGCTACGCGTCAATGCAGTATTGAAGGGCAACGGCGCTCGCTGGAACACAACAACCAACTCCGTAGAAGAATTACTCGAAGAGATTCCCAATAGTCAAATCGTTGGAAGTCATCTCGCAGCACTCTGTCCGACGCCGATGAGCAATCCAATGCGTGGGCACTCCAACGCGATTGCCGCATTTGTCGGGTTTCTTGGGGAAAAGCAAGATGGCGCCAATCCGCCGGTAGCGAAACCGACCTTTGAGTCGAGGACGCTGCCATGACGCAGTATCTACTAGCCATCGAACTTGGGCCGGTAGTTCAGATTATTGCTGCGGCTCGCAAGACGCGGGATCTGTATTTCGGTTCGTGGATGTTGTCGGAGATTGCCAAGGCTGCTGCGACGAGCGTGGCGATGGGGTGTGGTGACGACGGTTACGAGCATTTAGCACTCGTTGCGCCCGCTCCCGTAGACATGAATCAGCTTGCCGATGAGTCATTCTCGATGGGGGACGAAATTCTAGCGTTGATTCCCACGGGGATAGATCCAGCCGAAGTCGCAAAGCAAGCACGGAACGCCGCGCACGCGAAGTGGATCGAATTTGCAAAGGAAGCGAAAGGGACGGGCGTCGCCTTGGCGTCGGACATTTGGAAGACACAGACCGTCGACGAACTGCCCGGCGATGTTGCAGGTGAAGTCGTCGAGTTGTACGCCGCTTGGGTTCCGCTGGCCGGCGACTATCAAGCAAGCTTGAAAGAAGTAAGACGCTTGCTGTTTGGCCGAAACGCCTGTCGTAATTTTCCGCCAGGAGTTGGACGCGGCGGCGTACCCAAGTCTTCGTTGGATGGTCGCCGCGAGTCGGTGCTGCGGCCCGGCGCGAAGAGCCGCAAGCTTCGGCTCAACGAAGGCGAGCAGCTTGATGCGTTGGGTGTCACGAAACGGGTTGGCCAAGGCCAGATGAATTTCCCGTCTACGGCGCGTCTGGCTGCCGAGCCTTGGATTCAAGGTGCTCAAGCATCACCGCAGTTCCAATCGCTTGTCGAGGCATGTGAATCATTAGCACGCGTGCCCAGTACAAGTGACAAGCGTGACCCAATCCTCGGACGCGTTGCCACGACTGGACAGTTTCCGTGCTACCAAGGTTTCAAGCCGTTTCCGTTCGAGGGGACGATTTTATATGTCACACGCCACCACGAGTTTGTTTCCGAACTAATCGACAATGAGGAAACGCAAGCGGCTGTCACTCACCAATTGAAGAGTGTCCAGGCTGCGTTGAAAAAAGTGGTTTCGCGTTATCGTGATCCTGGAACCTACTACGTCGCAATGGTTGCCGATGGAGATCGGATCGGCGAGGGATTGAGGAAGTGCCGCGACGCCGCAGCACATCGTGAGTTTTCGCTCAGGTTGTCCGAGTTTGCGGGCGGCGTAAGGGAAATTGTCGATCGATGTCACGGAGCCTTGATCTTTGCGGCGGGCGAAGATGTCAGCGCACTACTTCCGCTCCATACTGCGGTCGATTGCGCCAATCGACTTCGCCGATCATTCGATGAAATCATCAATGGCGGTCATCCAGAACGCAACGCGACGCTATCGGTAGGCATGGTGATTGGGCACTTCCTCGATCCGCTAGAAGAAACGCTTGCTGCGGCACGCCAGATGGAAGTTGTCGCTAAACAAGGCGACAAAAATGCATTAGCCGTCCAATACCGTTCACGAGGTGGATCGCCTATCCACTTTCGCTCCAGTTGGGAGGACGAGCCGCACGCCGAGTTAATCGAATGGCAACGGTTGCTGCAATACAACGACTTGCCAGACAAGGTCGCTTACGATATTCGGCGCACTGCCGAGAACTATCAAACGTGGTCCGGTGCCAAAGACGAGGAGGAATTGCGACGGCGAGCATTGCAGAGTGATTTGCATCGCTTGTTAACGCGAAAGAGTTCGTCCGCCAATGCCGTCGTGCGCCCCTACATCGAACGCATCAAAGCGCCGCAAGATGCCATCGACCTGGCGAACAGGATCATCATCGCGGGTGTGATTCAAAGGGCGCAGCAACAAGCAGACGGAGACGCTGCATGACGCTCGTCCTTACCATCCAGCCCCGAGATCCGATTGTCGCACGCGACGGAAGACCGTTTGGTTCCGTTGGCAGTAATCGCATGAAGTCGTTAGATTGGCCGCTTCCGACCACGGTTGCTGGAGCGGTTCGAACCCTGTTGGGCCAAAGTCACGGCGGCAATTTCGATGCTGCGATGATTGCTCGTCTTAAAGACGTCAGTTGTCAGGGACCTTTGCCGGTCAGCGAAGGACAGCTCTTTGTGCCTGCTGCGCGGGACGCAATCTTCACTCGCGACAGCAAGTGCGTGACACTGCGCCCCGAGGAAGTCGATCGGCAGTTGGTTGGCTTGGATCTACCCTGTGGACTGTGGCCGGCACTGCCTCGTGAGTTGCCCGAATCAAAGCTTAGGGAAGTTCCGGCGTGGTGGTCAGTCACCAAGATGATCGAATGGTTGCTAGAACCACACGACGCAGACCCTGAATTCTTCAACACGCACGACCACTTCCGGCAAAGTCCGGTGCATGACGAACGCTCGCATGTGAAGATCGATCCGAACACCTTCGCGGCTCAAGATCAGATGCTCTATTCGTCGACGGGTTTAACGCTAGATCGATTACTACAAGCCGCAGATGCAAACGTGTCCTATCCGGCACATTTGGTGATTCGTATCGACACAACAGATCAAGAGTTCCAGGCCACCGTTCAAACTCTCGCCACGTTTCAACCGCTTGGTGGCGAGCGACGCGTCGTCCATGTATGTCACGATCCGGCAGAGCAAGTTCGATTTGACTGCCCGATTCAGATTCGGAATGTCTTGGCCAAAGTTCAGGTCGGTGACGGTGTACGCATGGCACTCGCAACCCCCGCGATTTTCGAGCATGGTTGGCGGCCAGCGTGGTTAGCGCCCAACGAGGCAGGTCACTTGGTCGGCACACCGCCGGAAGCGCCCGACACCCTCAGACTCGAACTGGTTTCTGTGAGCAACCAGCGGTGGGACGCGGTTTCTGGTTGGTCCTACGAGGAACCACGGGGACCTAAACCGGTGAAGCGGATGGTCCCCGCTGGTGGCGTTTACTTCTTTCGCGTGAAACAAGGTGACGCCAGCGTGCTGACCGATCGATGGTTACAACCGGTGAGTGATGATGCCCAGGATCGACGCGATGGTTTTGGACTGGCGATGTGGGGTGTCTGGGAAAAACATTGAGGGAGAAGAACATCAATGGCTGAAGCTGCTCGAATTTATTGGCTACACGCGCTGTCATCGTTGCATGTGGGTGCCGGACGCGGCGACGGTTATATCGACTTGCCGCTACTACGCGAAAAAGTAACGAACTGGCCGATCGTTCCCGGTTCTTCCACCAAGGGCGTTTTTGCGGATGTCTGGCGAGCAACGGAAGACGCCCGCAATGACGAAGGCGGAAAGGTGTTCCGAGCCGCCTTCGGGAGGGCGAGTACATCGGACTCAAATGACGATCACTCGAATGCCGGAGCGTTGTTGTTTAGCGACGCACGCATTGTCTGTTTGGCCGTCCGTAGTTTGTATGGCACATTTGCTTGGTGTACTTCGCCGCTGGTGTTGCAACGGTTTTCCCGCGATCTGAAAGCGGCTGGTAGTACCGGGTGGCCAGCGGACCCGTCGTCGATTGAATCGGCTCATGTTCCGGCAAAACCGGATGTACCAGCAGAATCTGATAGCCACTTGATCGCGGGAACGAAGCTTTACTTGGAAGATCTCGATATTGATGCTACGCCGTGTACGACTGCCGGTGCCTGGGCAAAACAACTTGGGGAGCAAGTCTTAGAAGACGACGCCTGGCAAAATGAGTTCCGAAGAAGATTTGTCGTACTCCCAGTCGATCTGTTCAGCTATTTGGCGAATACTGCCACGGAAGTTCAAGCCCATGTTCGCATCGACCCAGACTTCAAGCGAGTCGCCAATGGGCAACTCTGGTACGAAGAGAGTCTGCCGGCCGAATCGATTCTCTCCGGCATGGTGTGGTGCGACGATCCGAAGAATCGAGTGCCCGGCGTCACGAAGCAAGAAGTGATCGTTCTTTTGCAGGATGGCGTGGTTCAAATGGGCGGTAAAGCCACCACGGGTAAGGGACAGGTGCAACTGCGTTTCCAACGGATTGCAGGCACGGCACAAGACGAAATTGGGGAAACAGGAGGCCAGGCGTGATTACGTTTCATAGTCAGCGAATTGCACGAGCTGCCTTTCAACGAGTTGAAAACCGTGTCGAGCGGGGAGCAGGCGACAAATACCTGTCGTTCGCGCGTGCGTTTCCAACACTGATACACACCAGCGGCCTTGCCCAAGCCAGTGCGTTTGCACTTGCCAAAGGTGCAGAAAAACGAGACGTATTGAACGACTTGGCCGAAGTCATCAATGCAGCAGATCCCGACTGGCCGTTTGATAGCGGCAGCACGCTCCACGAAATTGCCGTTCATCAGGCGACCGGTGTCCGCGACTATATCCGGCTCACGCGTCACGCCTTAGAAGCCGCCACGTGGATCAAACGCTACGCCGAAGCGCTGATCGCAAAAGCCGACGCCACGGATTCGAACGCGACGGCTCACGCGTCTGTAGATGCTAGTTCTCGTTCGGAGGACACCTAGGATGACGATCGCACGACGTGGCTGTTTGCCGGGGCTCTCGAGTCGCGATCGCGCCGGCGAACATGCGGGTTTGATCCTGGCTCGCTACCTGGAAAATGCCGTCGGTCCGGGCGAGCAACAACACAAGCTCGATCTACATAAAGCCGCTCGACGAGCACTGCAGTCTGCCAAAGTCCAGCAACTGTACAGCCTTGCCTTTGAACGTTGGAAATCGAAAGCGTCACGTCAAGGTTCCGAACCGATTCGCTTTCAGTGTGAATCACCGTTAATCATCGGATTGGGTGGCGAAAACGTGACGGAAACGGGGCTGACACTTCATCACACCTACGGTGTACCGTACCTTCCCGGCACCGCCTTGAAAGGGATTACGGCCCGGTATGCCCGCAACGTTTGGGGGAAACAAGATCCAAGCTGGCTTCCCGAAACGAGACCTGTGAACGCTCCCAACCACCACCGCGGGATGTTTGGCACCCAGGATGAAGGCGGTTTGATCGAATTCTCGAATGGTTGGATTACCGACACTTCTCTTAAGAATTGCTTGATCGATGAAGTGATGACACCACATCACGGCGACTACTACATGGCAAAAGATGCAGACGTGCGCGAGCCGACGGACTTCGATTCGCCAGTCCCAGTGCCATTTCTGGCCGTTCGTGCAGCGTTCTTCGTCGTCGTTGACAAACGCGACGAACGCGTGCCCGATACCTGGCTCGTCACGGCAATGCAACTCCTAAAGCTTGCGTTGCAGGAATACGGTATCGGGGGCAAGACGAATGCTGGTTACGGTCGAATGACGACCACGACGGTTTTTGAAGAGCCTGCTGCGCCGCTCAAGTTGAGCGACGAGTTGCCGCTCGAAGTGATTGAAGTACACGCGTCTGGTGTTCTCGGCGTGATGTCGCTCGATGGCGAGTTTGCCGGTTCGATTGAAAACCTAGACGATGTCCCACCACAGTCAAAGTCCGTAGGTGCCCAGTTCATCGGTCGACGAATCCTTGAGGGTGACGAATTGGATACAAGATTCATCTACGTGGCGGCGTTACGAGACTCCGTATGATCGACTCGGCCAGCCCCACTCTACCCCGTTCGACGCTGCGTTTCTTCCTCGGCGGTCATGATCTGGAGATGGTGGCGATCCGCGAATTGTTGGAGCAACACGTTCCCGGTCAATACTTCGATGACAATTTGGCTTGGGGTGCTCGCCTGTCGAACTACGAACAGCAGATCGAACGAGAGCTGGGCGCTGGCCGAACGGTTGTCTTGATCGAGTTAATCGATGACATCGGTCTGTTGACGGGACCAAACGCCGCGACCGTCATCAACGTCGATCATCATGGCGAACTGGCTGGTCACGATCAACCAACGGCATTGGAACAAGTGTTCCAACTCTTGGAATTGCCAAACGCGGAATGGACCCGCTGGTACGAGCTGGTTGCCGCCAACGATCGTGGACACGTGCCAGCCATGTTGCAGTGCGGCGCTTCCCAAGCCGAGTTGCAACAAGTCCGCGCCGCCGATCGCGCCGCACAAGGCATCACTTCCGATGAGGAATCGATTGGTCGCGAAGCCTCAAAACAGGCGGAAACACAACTCGATGGAAGGCTAACCGTCGTTCATTTGCCGCACAGTCGTACCGCCACCGTGACCGATAGCCTGGATCGACATCTCGGCGGACCGGGATTCGAGAACCTGGTTGTCTACTGTCCCGATTCGGTCATGTTCTACGGAGACGGTCGTATTATCGACGTGTTGCGTTCCACACACGCTGACGGCTACTTTGGCGGCGATCTCCCCGAGCGTGGGTTTTGGGGAATCTCGAGAGCCTTGTCTCCACCTGATCTACAAGCTGTGATTGCTCGCGCACTTACACCCTCGGAGTGAAGTCATGCCAACTTATCGCTCTGCTTCGGAAACGGCCGTGCGTCAATATCGGCAGATACTGATGTTGCCTTTGCTGCTGGATTGGCGGCGATCTGGCGAGGGCGAGAAACATTCGTCGTTGCCGTCCAAGTGGCGAGCCTGGAAAACGAAACTCGATGAAGCCGGATGGAAATGTACGACCAGCCTTCCAAACCCTGATACGCAGCCGGGGCCGCAAGAACCTGACTCGCGGTGCGACCCAACGTACGAGGAAGTCATCTATTTCCATCCTTTTGCCCGCGATTGGCTGTACGGGGACGGCACCAAGGAAGACGACGAACGAGCAATGTTACGTTTCGTCCGGGATGATGTCACGAAAATGAAGATCACACTCGGCAACGAGGACTTGTCGCATCGCGATACGTCGCCGGAATTCGAGTTTTCGGTGCCGCGTGTCGAAGCCTATCTGTGCAAGCCGGAAGTGCTGATTCTGGCGGTCGAGATTGTTTGGCAGTCAACGGATCAAGCGTCGGAATTGAAGCTTGCGGATGTCCTGGCCTTGCAGAGCCGCGTTCGGGAACTGTACCCGCCTTACTTTAAGAACTGCGGTGGCCAATCGATCCCAGGCAACTGTCCGACCAGTGTACAATGGTTCGGGCCGGCTGGCTCGGGACAACCGCTCGCCACATCGGACTTTGGCAAAGGTCGGGATCATTTCGCGAAGCAAGTCGCACAAGGAGCCGAGCCGCCGATTGCAGCCCATTGGAAGTTCTTGTTGGATCCAATTGAACCGTTTCTCAAACGAAATGAAAACGGGGCACACTTCCGGCAGATCATTGACGATCGAATTCCAGGCATGACCTATGTCTCCGTTGATGACCCGCGTTTGATATCGCCAGGTGACTTCGATCGCTTGGTGTTTTGCGATACGGGTGGAGCGTCACCCTATCCCTACTCGGAAGCATTTCTGGCGCGAGACCGCGACCAGCATCGGTACGACCGGTTCTGGCGTGAGACACCGGATCACGACAGTCCGCAGCTAGATCTGACAACTCGCTATCTCTGTTCGGGATTTCAGTTCGTTGCAATCGGTCGCGAGAGCAATTGGGACTTTCAGGTACTAGTCCGCGACCACTTTCGCCGTCAATATTTCCGCATCGGTTTGATCGCACACTTCCAGCGTGCGGCACTACTCAAATTCGCAGACGACATGTCCGAAGCCATTAAGGAACTTAAAGGAATGTCACCGAGAGAAGAGTTGGAGGATGACAATTTTCGTTTGACGATTGAGTCGCTACAACTCACCTTCCTCAAGTTTGTCAGCCGCGCGTGGTTCAGCGAAGTCTCAAATCAATTGCAAGGCCAGGAGCTGTTCCAGTGGTGGAGCGGCTTGCTTGGCAACCGACGATTGTTTGCTGAAGTCGGCGGCATGTATCAAGCCATGCATAATGCGATCACCGACAGTGAAGACCGTCGACTTTCTCGCAACATGGCAGTAACAGGGATCATTTCGGCCATCATCGCGGTCATAGCGATTGTTGTCGCGTTATTCCAATAGTCGCGATAACGAACGAGAGGTAGGCGGGAACGACGTGTCATGGACTTCGGCCTTGGACATTCCTTGTTCGATATTCCGCGGTTCAACGCATCACATCCCCCAACCACCTTCCAATTCATGCCAAGATTGTAGATTGTAGGGTGTTTGAAACACACCAATTCTTCTTGGCTTTGGTGCATTTCATGCACCCCACCGCTTTCTGGCTCTAGTCTCTCGACTCTCCGCTCTCGACGCCCCCCCGATTCTTGCCAAGCCTGCATCAAACTGTCAGAATAGCCCTACAGCCAAAGGACGGCGTCCCCTGGCGGGAGCGCTTTGGCGGTGTTGTGGTGTTGGTCGTCTTATGAGGACAATGGCTGGCACCATGTGGGTGAGACAGGAAGGGGTGACGGCGGCAAGTCGACCGCGGCCCGGAAATGTCAGCCCTTTTTTCCGCTGACAACAGTTGGCTTCCGGAGGGTTTGCGCTGCGGAGGACAGGACAATGGCCGGTCGGATCTTTGGCAATTCGTTGTTAGAGAATGAGTTACGAGAACCGTTTTCGTGTTTTACGAAAAGTAAGCGGTTCCAAAGCGCAGCCCTTCGGGGCTGATTGAGACCCCTGTCGTCGTCGAAAATCCATCCGAGATGGTGAAGTTCCAAAGCGCAGCCCTTCGGGGCTGATTGAGACAGCTACGGCGTCCCATTGACAGCCGTCCAAGTCCTTAGTTCCAAAGCGCAGCCCTTCGGGGCTGATTGAGACATCACGCCGTCACCATTGACGTCAACATTTTCGTTCCAAAGCGCAGCCCTTCGGGGCTGATTGAGACGGAACTCTTTTCGCTGCTGGGGCCGGTTTGGCTGGTTCCAAAGCGCAGCCCTTCGGGGCTGATTGAGACATTTTCACTTTCGGCAGTTTGGGTGGCTTCTGAGTTCCAAAGCGCAGCCCTTCGGGGCTGATTGAGACGCCCGGTTCGTACGTGAAGGTTATGCCGTCACCGTTCCAAAGCGCAGCCCTTCGGGGCTGATTGAGACTTTTATGGGCTGGAACAACCCGAAGGCCATTCAACGTTCCAAAGCGCAGCCCTTCGGGGCTGATTGAGACCTCACCTGCGGTGTCGGCGTTGGCCCTGAACCATTGTTCCAAAGCGCAGCCCTTCGGGGCTGATTGAGACGCGCACGCAGTTTGCTCTGCGAAAAAGCAGAGTGCTGTTCCAAAGCGCAGCCCTTCGGGGCTGATTGAGACGGGCATTAAGCCAGTGGTCCAATCATCGTGTACGCCCATGTTCCAAAGCGCAGCCCTTCGGGGCTGAT
>CAUJKL010000186.1 GCA_963204995.1 Planctomycetota bacterium
CCTCGACGCTCAACACACGATGCAGTATTCCGTGTGTCGAGCCGGTTGGGTGCCGGATTATCCCGACGCGAATACCTTTATCGACATGTGGTTGACGGGCGGGGGAAACAACGAGACCGGCTGGAGCAATCCCAGGTACGACGCCTTGGTCAAGCAAGCCGCCGAAGAGGCCGATCCCGCCGAGCGCCTGCGTCGCATGGAGGAAGCCGAAGCCATTTTGATGGACGAGCTGCCGATCGTGCCGATTTACTACTACACGGCGAAGAATCTCGTGTCACCCAAAGTGCAAGGTTTCTTTCACAACGCGCTCGATAAGAATCCCATTCAACTCATGTGGATCAAGGAGTGATTGTGGGAGGTGTCGCAGGATTCCTGGTGCGTCGCGCGTGTTGGATTGTCGTCACGTTGTGGATCGTTTACACCGCGTCCTTTCTCTTAATGCGCAATGTCCCCGGCGGCCCCTTCGACAGCGAACGCAAGCTGCCCGCCGAGATTCAGAAGAATATCGAAGCTCGATACAATCTCGACCAACCGTTGCTGAATCAGTATTTCGCTCACCTTGGCAGCATTGTGTTTCGTGGCGATTTCGGCCCCAGCTTTCGCTTGACGGACTTCAATGTCAATCAGGTCATTGCACAAGGTTTCCCGGTTTCCGCATCGATGGGAATCTTCGCGATCACGTTTGCCGTCATCTTGGGGACGCTGTCGGGTGTTGTCTCGGCCGTCCGCCGACATACGATTTGGGATGTTTCGTTTATGACCGCCGCGACGCTCGGCATCGCCGTTCCCAATTTTGTACTGGCGAGCTTAGCGATCGTCGTCTTCGTGTTTCAATTACAGTGGTTTCCGGCCGCTGGCTGGGGATCGTTGCGGCAGATCATCTTGCCCGCGTTATGTTTGGGTGCTCCCTACGCAGGTTACATCGCTCGTCTGACACGCACCGGTATGCTCGAGGTTCTCGGTCGCGATTACATCCGTACCGCCTACGCCAAGGGTTTGGGCGAGCGGCGAGTCGTCTTGCGTCACGCTTTGCGAGGGGCACTGCTGCCCGTCGTTTCGTATCTTGGTCCGGCGACGGCGGGAGTCCTCACGGGTTCCTTGGTGTTGGAACAGATTTTCGCCTTGCCCGGCATGGGCAGTCACTTTGTGGAAGCGGCATTACAGCGAGATTATCCCTTGGCTCTCGGCATGGTGATGGTCTATACGTGCTTGCTCCTGTTTATGAACACGGTGGTCGACTTGTCGTATGCCATGATCGATCCTCGCGTGAAAATCGAGACGCAATAAATGGCCGCTTCGCCACCACAATCAAAGCCAACGCCAGACGCAGATGACGCCGCGCGGTATGCGAGGTTGTTGGACGAAGCGCGCGGCATTCGCGGCGTGTCGTTGTGGCAAGACGCGTGGAGTCGGCTGCGACGGAATCGAGTCGCGATGTTTGCGCTGTATTACATCATTGCGATTTCGGTCCTGGCGATCGTTGTGCCGCTCTTGCCGCTCCAGTCGCCGTTGGACAAAGATCTGCGTGGCCGCAAGGATTTGCCGCCAAATCTCAGCTCGATCAAACTTGGCGACCGCGACGAATTGCGTTTCAAAGGCAACTCGCTAGCTCGCGAACTCGAAAGTTATGAGACGGTTATCGCCGAGATGCAGCAGGAAGTTGCAGCTTCATCAAGCGACCGGCAAGCAGAACTGCAGCAACGATTGGAAACCGTTCGATCCAGCGACGACCCAATATTGAAGCTCTGGAATAACCCAGGACCGATCGTGCGGCGAATGCTGCGATTGCGAATTGCCATCTTCGGCGATTGGTGTGTTCCATCGATATTTGGCACGGACGATCTCGGTCGAGACGTGCTCTCGCGAGTTTGCTGGGGGGCACGTGTCTCGCTGATCGTGGGAGTCGTCGCGACATTGGTGTCGCTCGCCATCGGAGTGAGTTACGGCGCGATTGCCGGCTACTGCGGCGGCTGGCTCGACGAGATCATGATGCGGTTCGTCGACATTCTATACTCAATTCCCTTTATCTTTGTCGTCATCTTTCTGCTGACAATTCTCGGTGCCGAAGACACCAAGAAGTGGCTCGACAATCACGGTATCAATCAACTCGTCATCTTCTATGTCGTGATCGGCGCGTTCTACTGGCTGACCATGGCTCGTGTCGTTCGCGGCCAAGTCATCTCGTTGAAGAACGAGCAATTCGTGGAAGCCGCGAGAGTCATCGGTGCGAGTCGAACGCGAGTTATCTTTCGGCATCTGATTCCCAATGTATTAGGGATCGTGATCGTGTACCTCACCTTAACAATTCCCGCCGTGATGCTCTTCGAATCATTCCTCTCGTTTCTCGGCCTCGGCGTCGCGCCGCCGGACGTTTCATGGGGCTTGCTGGTGAATGAGGGGACTCAAGTCATCACGCCGATCAAGATCTACTGGTGGCTGGTCGTGTTCTCCGGCATGACGCTGGCAATGACTTTGTTCTCATTGAACTTCCTCGGCGACGGACTCCGCGATGCACTCGACCCACGGATGAAGAACGTCTAGTAGCCATCAACGTGTCTTCGAAACGCAGGAAGCCGACGAAATCGCCGGCTTCCCACCGTGTATCGGAAACGATCTGGATCAGATCAGCTTCACGTTTTCTGCACAGGGACCTTTGGGTCCACGTCCTTCGGTGAACGATACTCGTTCGCCCTCTTGCAGGTCGTCGTAGCTCACCCCTTCAAGGCTCGAATTGTGAAAGAACAAATCCTTGTCCTTTCCGGTGTCGATGAATCCGAAGCCCTTGTCCGTCAGTTTCTTGATCTTACCTTCAGCCATTTCGTCCAACTTCCTCAAAGAGTAACTTTTGCGATGTCGCATAAACCAACACGGTTAGGTTGCCACACCGCCACGGCCTAAGTGTATCGCGTCAGGTGCTTGGCGACGATGGGTGGCGATCGGACTCGCGTTTGTTGACGCCACCTTCAAGTTCCCGATAGAATGCCGTTGGCTTCAGGGGATGACCGAGCTGGAGAATGGCAATGGTTTATCGGCTACGAATTCTGACACCGATCGTCATAGCGGTGATGCTTGGTTCACCGGCAGCAGGCGACGCGCAGCAGGTTTACACCACGACGCCGCTCGTGAATGCCCAGGACAGCTTCTACGAGAGCTTTGGAACGGATTGGGGATTCAGCCAGCGGGGACGTAACGGCTATTTCTTCTTCAATCGCGGCGGAGCCAACGCGGGGATTCCTACGGTCGGCGGCTACGATCCCAATGCCGTTGCTCGCTTTGGATTCGGGTCGCAGGGGCACAATGGCGGCTTCTATTTCAATGCGTGGGCGGGGCAAGGAAGCAACCGCAGCATCACCTCGACCGCGCCGGGCCTGATGCTACAAAACGGGAGCAGCGGCATTATTCAAGACATCTCGGTGCGACCCTTCGTGACGGGCTTGGTTCCGGTGGTTGGCGATCGTGCGGTGAGTCCGGTCGAAGAGCGGCTCGAACGTTTACGTCAGGAAGCCGCACTCACGAATCCAAACTCCCAACTCACCGATGCCGAGTTGCTAATCGGCGCGAGTGCGGCGCAACCTACAGCGAGCACCAGTTCAACGCCGTTTACATCCTCACCCGGCCACAGCTCTGCGGAACGCGGAGATATCAGCCTGGCGGAGATTCATCGTCAGCAAAGTACCCGATCCGAAGTTGATCCTGGGGAGGAACTCGACAACTTGATTGCGGCGGCTCGCATCGCCGAAGCAAATGGGCAGAAGGGCGCAGCGCGAGTTCGCTATCAACGAGCTGCGGCAAAAGCGAGCGGTGAACTCAAGCGAGCATTGCTCGCCAAGTACGAAAGCCTGCGCGAGTGAATTCAGCATCGAACTAACTTCGTCGGCTCGCTCAACACCAAGCTTTTACTTCCTTTCAAGTTAGGTCTGCGAAATGCGTCTGTTCCTCTCGATCCTCTTTGTCACTGCCGTATCTCTCATTGTTTCCGCTGCTTCAACTCGGGCCGACGAGTCGGCTGAGTTAAAACAGTTGCTGGACGACTCGTGGGAGTTTGGCTTGCGCGAGAGTCCGACCTTCGCCACGCATGTTGGCGATCACCGCTTCGATGACCAGCTGTCGCACGACTCGATCGCGGATCAGCAACGAAGGTTGGCTGAGAAAAAGAAGCACTTGGTGCGATGGGGCGAGATTGATCGCGCGGCACTCGCGCAAGAGGATCGTATTAACTACGACATCTTTGGCCAGATTCTGAAGTCAGAGATTGCCGAGGACGAGTTCGAGATGTATCTGATCCCGATCTCGAACCGCTGGGGATTCCACATTTCATTCCCTGAATTGCCGCAGCAAGTGCCGCTCAACACGACGACCGACTACGAGAACTATATCGCTCGGTTGCGAGAATTCTCGCGATCGACCGACGAACACATCGAACTCATGCGGGCGGGCATCGAAAAAGGTTTGGTCCTGCCATCCGTTGTTCTGGAAGGCTACAAGGATTCAATCACGGCTCACATCGTGGACGACCCGACAACGAGCTTGTTGTATGGCCCGTTCAAGAAATTTCCAGAACGCGTGCCCGAGAGCGAGCAGAAACGCCTCGCCGAGGCAGGACGAGAAGCGATCCGAGAAAGCGTTGTGCCTTCCTATCGGAAGTTTTTGGAGTTCATGTCGAAGGATTATGTGCCGAACTGTCGTGGCTCGATTGCCGCGTCGGCGTTGCCGAATGGTCGCGAGTATTACCGACATCGCGTTCGTCTCTATACGACGCTGGATGTGACTCCTGAAGAGGTCCACGAGACGGGGCAGCGCGAAGTCCAACGCATTCGGACGGAAATGGACGAGATAATCAAGCGAGTCGGATTCGCAGGCGACTTTGCAGCCTTCGTCGAACATCTCCGGAAAGAGCCTCGCTTTTACGCCGAGACGCCCGAGCAACTGATGAAGGAGACGGCGTTTGTTCTAAAGAAGATGGATGGCCAACTGCCGAAGTTGTTCAAGACTTTGCCGCGAACTCCCTACGGCATCCGCGAGATCCCGGCGTACATCGCGCCCAAGACGACGACCGCGTATTACCAACAACCTACTGGCGATGGCACACAGGCCGGGTTTTATTACGTCAACACCTACAACTTGAAATCGCGAGCACTGTACGAAATTGAAGCCCTGTCGCTACATGAAGCCGTGCCGGGCCATCACCTGCAACTCGCCTTGCAGCAAGAACTGACGGACATCCCCAAGTTCCGCCGTTTCTCGCCGATCACGGCGTTCATAGAAGGTTGGGCTTTGTATGCCGAACGGTTGGGGCTCGAGGTTGGCTTCTACGAAGATCCGTACAGTGTTTTTGGTCGCTTGACGTACGAGAACTGGCGCGCGTGTCGTTTGGTCGTGGATACCGGGATGCATTACTTCGGTTGGACTCGCAAGCAAGCCATCGACTTCATGGCGAACAACACGGGCTTGTCGATCCATAACATCGAAGCCGAGGTCGATCGCTATATTTCTTGGCCGGGACAAGCCTTGGCCTACAAGACCGGCGAGTTGAAGATTCGAGAGTTGCGAGCGAAGGCCGAGGCCGAGTTAGGCAGCGCGTTTGATATCCGGGAGTTCCACGAAGTCGTACTCGGCAGCGGAGCAATTCCGTTGGATGTCTTGAGTGATAACGTCGAGGAGTACATCGCGAAAACTCGCGCCGCAGCCTCTTCTGAGTCGTCATCCGGCGTTCGATAAAAACCGCCGTAACGGTAGCTCGGTAGAGAGCGAAAAGGGCCTGAGATTGGCTCTTGCGAGAAGTATCGGCAGCGATCACATTGAATCGTGATTGCCCTCCGCGTCTACTCCAGGCCGAACTCTGTTCCGAGAATCTTCACGTGGCTTCCACGAACCGCACAGTGCCTATTCTGTTCATTTCAGTGTTCATGGCGATCGGTTGTGTGCCGCTGGTGATGGGGATTCGCCAAGTCCAGCGTGCCCGCGAGTCGCTGTCGTGGCCTACCGTCGAAGGGCGGATTGTACGATCCGGCGTACGCACCGAACAACGAACCGAACGCGACGACGATGGCCACCAACAGACAACCACCTATCACTACGCGGACTTGTCGTATGAATATGCCGTGGACGGCCAGCCGTTTACGGGAACTCGCATCACGGTGAACGAAGGTCAGAGTGGCAGTGAGGCCGATGCGCGAGCCACCTCGGAACGCTACCCGGTCGACGCCAAAGTTACTGTCGCTTACGCTCCCAATTCGCCAGACCAAGCGGTTCTCGAACCGGGGAAGTGGGGCCGCGCGGGTTTCCTCCTGTTGTTCGGTGGTGTGTTCATCGGCGTTCCCGGATTGATGTTGCTCGCAATGTTCCGCGGGCCGAAAGTTGAGTTGGAAGAAAAGAGGAAAGCCCAGGAGAAAGCCGATGCCGGTAGGTTACACGGGATCGTCTTCAAAGAACGTATCTTGGAGTGGCAGCCCGGCAGTCGCGTTCACTTGCATCGCGACCACGAGACGTTTACGACGATCGTCATCGGAAGCATTTTCGTCGGCTTGTTCTTCGGGGCGTTTCTGGGGGCGGTTCCGGCTGGCATCTTTTTCTTTTCGCGATTCGGCCTCATGTTCGTCGTTAAAGCGTATTTCATCGTCGCGACAATTCTAGGGCTGGCGTTTGGCATCTTTTTTGGCATCGAGCATCGCCGGCGCGACACGGTAATTGATTGGGGATTCCATACGGTGCGAGCCCAAGTCGGCTGGCGAGTGCGGCAATACGCGTTCAACCAGATCGAAGGCCTAATCTATCGTGCCCCACCGAAGAAAACATCCGACGACTCCCAGAGCATGCTCGCGGCAACGATCGAGTTGAACGTCGAAGGTTGCAAGTACAAAATCTTGGAGACCGAGGTCAGCCGTCAGCAGGCGGCGTTTCTGCGCGACAAGCTACTGCCCATCCTGGAGCCTTTGTCGGCGGAACTTGGCGTTCCTTGGTCGGAACAAGAGAAGACTTCACCCTTGACCCGATTTAGTTCCGCGCCCAAGCCATATGCGGGCGAGGACCGTGAATTGGTCGAGGCGATCGGCAAGGTGGGCGGACGCGTGGTCCATCGAAACAACGAAGTGTATGAAGTGGATTTGACCGAGGTCGCCGGAACCGATGGCATCGTCGAAATCGTCTCGAACTTTACCGACCTGTGCCGGCTCGAAATGAAAGGCAAGGGTATCACCGACGAGTGTGTTAAATACCTGACCAGCCTAACGGAACTCTGTGTCTTAACTTTGGAAAGTACATCGCTCACGGACGCAGGGGTGATCGGGTTGGGAAAACTCAGAGAACTCGAGAGCTTGTCCTTGAAGGGCACGAGGATTCGCTCCACAGCCATGCAATTAGTCGAGGCTCTACCCAACTTGGAAGAATTGGATTTGGCATACACGGCCATCGACGATGATGTGCTCACCTACCTGGCTGATTGCGAGAAACTAAGCTATCTCGATCTGACCGGAACCCAAGTCACACCGCCCGCCGTCGCCGAGTTGCAGAAGCGGCTTCCTGACTGTGTGATCGAGACGGACGATTGCGCTAGCGCGGAACCGGAGTAGATTTCCTCTGTGTTCCACTCCGTCGCCACTAATATAACGCAATGCAAAACCTACGATCGGATCTCCGCACGCCGAAGTAGAAGTCGGCTTAACGCGCATGCTTTCACACCGTCCGCACGCGTTCAGGTCGAACCCCATCGTTGCGAGCGCTTAACGCGTGAGACTAGAGTTTCGATGGGATCGGATCGTCGAACTCAAAGTTAGCAAACGACGCCTTCGTCTCTTCCGGCGTCAGTAAGAGGATTGTGCTGATATCACTCTGCACGTCGTCCGGTAGCCGTTCGAGATACTGCCACGCTTGGTGACTGCGCTGCGGCTTGCCTCTCCCGTCAAAGCCAGGATCGATGATTCGAATTCGCACTGAGACAGCGTTCTGACGGTAAAGGTCGATTTGCGCCGTCGGATGATCAGCTGCGTACGCGTCAAGAACCTCGATAATCTTCTCAATGACTTCGTCAGATTTCCCACGAGGAATGCGAATTGTCATTCTAGAGCCACCTGTCCGCCCACTGGATTATTTCTACTGCTGCAGCCAAAAACGCGTCAGCTTCGTCCGCACGTACCGAACGGGGTGAATAGCGGAGATCGGTTGACCAGTCATTTACGAGGGTGAAGTGCCGAGTAATCTCACGTGGGAACCGCGCGCCCCCCGTTGGTTAAGTAGCGGCTCCGGAGCCACTCAAATTCGTGAGCCTTACTACCACGGAACGATTTTAGCGTCTCGGATCGAACGCCCTCAGGCACTCCCATGAGGACGAGCGCTTTCAGGATACACTCGATCCCATACCCTGCAAGGTAGACCGCGCCGGTGGTGTACTCAGCGCGCAGAAGGATTTCCGCTTCTTCGTATCGCTGAAACGCGCATCGGTAGTAAAGGCGAGCATCGCGCGAGCTTGGCATCCCCATCCGGCACTTCTCCCTCTCGCCGACCATTTGGCGGACGAACGATTCCTAAGTTTCGTGGATAAAGGAAGCACTGGCAAGTTGTCAATTCTCGGTTCGATCCCCATAATCCGGGATTACTTCGAAAGAGCGCAAACGCCGAGAAGCCCAGCCCCCGAGAGTGACCATGGAAGACAAAGTCCGGACCACCGCCATCACGTTCGACGACGTCCTGCTCGAGCCCCGCTACAGCGCTGTAGTCCCCTCCGAAGTAGATGTCAGCACTCAGCTCACGAAGAACATCCGGCTGAACCTACCGCTCATCAGTTCGCCCATGGACACGGTGACCGAGAGCGGACTTGCTATCGCCTTGGCGAAAGTGGGTGGGTTGGGAGTTATTCACAAGAACATGTCGGTCGAGGCTCAGACCGAAGAAGTTCGCAAAGTGAAACGGAGTGCGAACGGAATTATTGTCGATCCGGTCACGCTGCGGCCCGACGCTCCGGTGACTCGAGCTCGCGAGATCATGGAACAGCACAACGTCTCGGGAGTGCCAATTACCGAGAAAAACGGGCGATTAGTGGGCATTCTGACTCGTCGCGACCTGCGGTTTCTCGAAAGCACCGACACGTTGATAGCAGACGTTATGACGAAAGAAAATCTTGTAACGGTTACGGGGGAAGTATCGCTTGCAGAAGCTGAGAAGATTTTAACGGCTAAAAAGGTGGAGAAACTTTTGCTGGTTGACGATTCATACGTCTTGACTGGACTCATCACGATCAAAGACATCGACATGATGAAGCGGTTCCCGGATGCCTGCAAAGATAGGAAAGGCAGGTTGCGAGTCGGGGCTGCGGTTGGTGTTCGAGATTACGATCGGATCACGAGCCTTATCGAGAGCGGAGTCGACGTATTAGTGGTCGACAGTGCTCACGGCCATTCGGCCAACGTGATGGACACGGTGAAGGAGATTAAGCGGCGATGGGATATCGATGTCATCGCCGGAAACGTAGCCACGCAGGAAGGAGCCGCTGATCTGATCAAGGCGGGAGCCGATGCGGTGAAGGTCGGGATTGGTCCTGGCTCGATCTGCACGACGCGAGTTATCTCGGGAGTCGGCGTTCCACAGATCACAGCAGTTAACGAAGCCGCGAAGGCTGCGAAAGATACAGACGTTGTCATTATCTCGGATGGAGGTATCCGCTTTTCGGGAGATATCACCAAAGCAATTGCCGCGGGTGCTCATGCGGTGATGATCGGTGGACTCTTTGCGGGACTCGCCGAGAGTCCCGGAAGAACGATCCTGTACCAAGGTCGAACGTTTAAGACCTATCGCGGGATGGGATCGCTCGGAGCGATGGTGAAAGGTTCCAGCGAACGTTACCGACAGTCGGACGTCGCCACGGGGAACGGAAAGTTAGTGCCGGAAGGCGTCGAAGGGCGAGTGCCATTTAAGGGCCCGCTCAGCGACTATGTGTATCAGTTGGTTGGTGGATTACGTGCCGGAATGGGTTATTGCGGCACGGCGACGATTGAAGAATTGCGAACGGACTCGCGATTCATCCAAGTTTCAGCAGCGAGTGTAAGAGAGAGTCATCCTCATGACATCGCCATTACGCAGGAAGCACCGAATTACAGCCCCGACTCGCCTGGCAAAGGCGATCAGAGCTAGATTACGAAAATTCAGCCGCGAGAGCCTGCTCTCCGCGCTATTTGCCACGACCACGTTCCTGCCCAACATCACCTACGCCGACCAACCTACCCTGTTCCGCGATGGCACCGCCGCTCAAGCACGTCCCATCCGCAAGGCGGCAGAGCCCGCAGACGCCCAATGGACTGAAGTTAGCAAGCGCCGCATCGGCACTTCCTCGACAACGCTCCGCTGGCAACCGCCTGCGGACACTGCTCGCCGTCGGTTCGGCTCGCAGGTCCAGCCCGTATCGCATGTTGAACCCGAGCCGCCGAAACCAAAACAAGTTGCGAACAAAGTCCTTGCCTGGGGCCAAGATGAACCACGTGAGAACGGTTCGCGTGTCCGCCTAGTCACGCAACTGGGCCAAATCGATCCCTTCGACGATCCATTCGGGGACCGAACACCTGAGATCGAGGAGCCGCGAAACCGGACTTATATCTCGCAACCAGCTGCCCCACCGCTGCCTGCGATCGATCCTGAACCGATTGCGCCACAAAGCGAGCCTGGGCCGTCGCCCTTTCAAGACGACATTCCACAGCCAGCACCGTTAAGCGGACTAGAACCGCAACCGGAACCGTTTCGAGACGATACAGCTCCGGCACCGCCGGCAACAAACGATCGTGGCTTTCGCGATCCTGTGATCCCGCCGGCGCAACCGTATCGGCAGGCGGCTGATTGCGACAAGATCTACAACGAGCGGAATTGCTGTACTGACGGCGAGCAGTGCCAGCACGCACGTCGACGTGTGCGTGAGAACACGATTGACAAGATCTCGTTGAATATCTCGCCCTCGTTCAAACCGGACGCCACCACGGAAGCCGAAGTCGAGCAAGCCCGCACGTTGCGTTTGGCACGATCCGCCATTCGTTCGTGGCGAAACCGCAACGGTGAGATCGTCGCACGAGGGCAAGTGACGAATCTGCAGTTTGGCCGTGTTTTCATTGAAGATGGCGGTAAAGTTGAAAAGATCCCCGTCGGATCGCTAAGCGATGACGACTGGTGCTTCCTTGCTGCTTGGTGGGGAGTCCCAACGGAGTGCTCGCTGGGCGATGATAAGTTCGAGCACCGCGATTGGCTGGCGTCGACGATGACGTGGAAAGCTTCCGGTCTTTGTCACAAGCCGCTGTACTTCGAGGAAGTGCAACTCGAACGCTACGGTCACGAGGCTGGTCCGGTCCTCCAACCGGTACTCTCCGGTGCGCACTTTTTCATGAACATCGCCACGTTGCCTTACCAGATGGGGATGAGCCCGCCGACCGAATGCGAGTACGCACTGGGTTACTATCGACCGGGCAGCTGTGCACCGTGGCTGCTGCCGCCAGTTCCGCTCAGCGTCCGCGGAGGGTTGATGCAGGCCGGTGCGATCGTCGGTGGCGTCTATCTGTTCCCCTAGCAAAAGTCTCTTCCGGAGCGATTGGTCGAGTAGCAGCGAGAGGTTTAACTCTCGCTGCTTTCGCGTTTCTTGATCAGCCTAAAGATGTGGCTCACGCGTCCTATTCCATTCCACACTGACCGGTACCGCACTGAGGTCGACCACAGCCGCCACTGATTTGTGGCGTGTGAACAGGCAACTGCGAAGCCCCCGCGACGTGAGCCGCCGGCACGCTGAACTGCTTCGACAGCTTTGCACCGCCACAGGTTGGGCATTCCGGTTGCTCGGCACCGCGCACGAGAAGTTCGAAGTCCACTTGGCAATCATCGCAGGTATATTCATAAATCGGCATAGCTGGTACTCCATCGCTTGAAGTCAAAGCAACGTGCCTATTCTATGCCAAACCAAAGCATTCCTCAAAGAGCAGGAAGAGAGGTCGCGATGCTAGCGGAATATCTAACACGAGAGCAAGTCCGCGATGTTGATCGCCGTGCTGTCGCGGACTACGGCATGACCGGATTGGTCTTGATGGAGAATGCCGGGCGCGGTTGTGCAGATCTGCTTTGCCAGCAGGGGACCGATGGTCCGGTGGTCGTCTGCTGTGGCAAAGGGAATAATGGCGGTGACGGCTTCGTTATCGCCAGGCACCTCGACCTTCGAGGCTTCGACACCCGAGTGCTCCTGTTCGGCGATCCTGCCGAATTATCCGGCGACGCAGCCGCAAACTACAGGACGATCGCAGCCGCCGAGCTGCCAATCTTTTGTTGCCCCAAACGCGATCAAGAACGGTGGCTGGACGAACATCTCGCCGGTGCCGACTGGATCGTGGATGCCTTGCTAGGCACCGGAAGTCGGGGCACGCCTCGCCCGCCGTTCGATCTTGCGCTGCGAGAGATGAATGCTCACACCGCGAAGAAACTCGCGGTCGATCTCCCCAGCGGCCTCGACTGCGATACGGGCGCTTGTGCCGTGCCGACCTTTCGCGCCGATCACACTTGTACATTCGTCGCGGCAAAAACTGGGTTTCGAAATGCCGAAGCGAAGCCCTATTTCGGTGCCGTACACATCATCGATATTGGTGTACCACGCAAACTCTTGAGCGATTTGTTATCGCACTAGACTGAACAACCGCCACGAGAAGCAGGTTTCCGTGGCGGCTGAATCGCGTGAATTCTGCAAACGCTGGACTAATATCCCAAATAGAACGAGTAATTTCCGCCGTACACCCCAATCACACCGCTCGAGTAATAGCCAGGGCGGGCGTAATGGTAGTGATGGGGATAGGGAGACACATAGTACCCGCGAGCGTGCCTCGAGTAGACGACCGGCGGTGCATAAACGTGATGAGGCACCCCATAGTGAACCGCAGGCCCATAGTGATGCACCACGTGACGATGGCCGAAACGGCCAGCCATCGCGGTCGATGTTGCAAAGCTAAAGGCGAGGACGACGGCCAGGGCAAAGACCAAGTTTTTCATTGTGCTACTCCTGATATGGCGAAGGTCGAGTCGGCAGATCTTCGTGATCAGCCCAAGGGTTGTTGGGCACTAGTAGAACATACCACCCCTGTAAAGGTCACGCAGTCCTTCTTTGGGCAAGCAGTTTGGCGGTCGAGAGATGCTTGAGTTTCTTTCCGCTGATCTTTTTCGGTTGGGGGTTCTTCGGACCACGTTTGTGCTTGGTGTACTTGTGCGTCTTTAA
>CAUJKL010000187.1 GCA_963204995.1 Planctomycetota bacterium
TCGGCGTCCCTCTGGGCCAATGAAGTCCACATTTGTTCTTCGGCCTGGTCGCCGGCAAGCAGAACCATCCATACGTTCCGAGCACCGTTGGCGTCGTGAAAGCGTGCCTACACTAGGATTGAAAGTTCTTCGCAATCCGGCCTGATTCCAAGCCGAACCGTCCCCAGTCTGCCTCCAACGCTTCCCGGTGCCACTTCTCAAGCTCGGGGAACTGCAGACCCATAATTGCGGCGACCGCAACTAGCCGAAAGCGAAGGTCGCGTTGCTCCGGAAACAGATCATCGATCTCTCCTGCGACGAGCTGACGTACGGGCGAGATAGCGTCTCGTCGGTAATGCGAAAGCACGGCGTAGCCGAGTTCCACTTGAACTTCACCATCTTGCTCGGCTTTCAGGAATTCGAGGCAGGCGTTGGCACACAAATCCGAGTGGATTATCTTCAATGCTTCGCACATGATGAGTCGGAAGTTGAAGTCGCCGCATTCCCAATCGTTGACGATGGCGTTGATCACCGCGTCAGTTCCAATCCGACCCAACGCCTGGCCGCAATGGTCAGCGGTATTCTCTTCGGCAAGGTGAGCCCGTTCGATGAGAAATGGAATGGCATTCTCCAGACGACGCATTCCCGCGATCCTCACGACATCTTGGTCAATCCAAGCAGCGAAATCGGGATCGATATCCGGCCACTCTCCTCGAAGCAAGCCGAGTATTCGCTTCTCACCCTCGCGGTAGTGTCCTAGCAACTCGACGAGACGATGGACGCGGTTATGGTCGCGAATGGACCAAGCCGATTTGACGGCCAATTCACCAGCACACGCGATAAACCGCGACCATACATCGCCCCAGGACCACTCAGCCGCCTTTACGGTTCCAGCGAGCTGGTTCTGTAGTTCCTGAGGAAAGAGTGGAGCCTGACCAATCTCATCGTGTCGTCGAGCGACTTCACTTGGACTCAGGTTGCACAGGACGATGGCTATGGCGAAACGGTAATTGTCGTCATGCACTTTTCTTAGATCGAGGTCAGTGCGGTGCAACTGGCCGATCAGCCAGTCGATGGTGGACTCGGTTTGCGGTAGTCGATCCGCGTCGCGGAGAATCCGAAACGCACTCTCCACGCCGTAAGCCTCGACCGCCTTGATCACGAGCGGCATCACCGAGTCATCGTTGTTGAGCGAGTCCGTGAAGTAACGCAGGGCTGTCAGTCGGACCTCTTCTTCAGGGTGTTGGATGGCAGCTTTGATTTTGGATTCGGGGAAACGCATGGCGATATTCTAGCGTTCGAGTCGCCCGCTTGATACGTCCATCTCTTTTAGCCGCCATTCTTCGCGACCCGCCGCTTGTCAAGACTTTGCCAGCAGTACCAACTAGCGACCGACGCGTAGGGACGCCAAGCTCTGGCGATCTCTTCGCTCTGTCCCTTGTCCGGCAGATCATCGAGACCGTAGAAATCGCGAATCGCGGTGCGGAGGCCCAGATCGTCGTGCGGCAACACATCCAGTCTGCCCAGCGAGAAAATCAAGAACATCTGAGCAGTCCAGACCCCGATGCCTTTGATCTTCGTCAACTCGTCAATCACGGCTTCGTCCGACATTCGTCCGACGCTCCGCAATCGCACTTCCCCCTCGCGAACTTTGCAGGCCAGATCCAAGATGTAAGTCGCCTTCTGATTGGAAAGCCCCGCCGAGCGTAGTTGATCGATTTCCAACTCAGCCAGCCGGTCGGCAGTTATCTTAGCCGGGGCAACGAGGCTTTCGACTCGCCGTCGAATTGACCGGGCGGCACTCGTCGAAATCTGCTGCGAGACAATCGAACGCACCAGCATCCTAAATCGGTTGCGTTCCAATCGCAAGGTGAATGGTCCGACGTGATCGATCTGGGTGCGGAGCACCGGATCGCGTAACCGAAGGTGCTTCAGAGCGAGTTGGATTTGGTCTGGATTCATGGCACGCGTATCTATCCAACCACACACCCATTCAATCTCTCTCGCCGCTGTTCCCAATCGGGCATCAGTGTTTGCAAGAGTCGATAGAATACTGGACCGTGATTGTGTTCATTGAGGTGGCAGAGTTCGTGAACGATCACATACTCAATACACAACTTCGGGGCGATTATCAAATTCGGATTCAAGAGGATTCGGCCTTCCCGCGTGCAACTTCCCCAGCGGTTCTTCATGCGACGAATTTCAAAGCTGGCGGCAGAGATTCCGTGACGCTCGGCTTTCGCGACCATCCGGTCGAATAACTCGCGAAAGACAACTTCGGCACGCTGACGAAACCAGCCGACAACGAGCGTCTTAACTTGTTCCTTCATTGATGGATCGGCGAGGAAGACATTGAGCTGGCCCCGTGCCATTTTGACGGAGTCTTCCGCTCCTTGGTGAACCCGCAACCGGTACTGCCTTCCCAAGTAGCGATGCGATTCGCCACTGACATATCGACGAGCCGGGAGCGTGGGAAGATAGTTCTCAAAGAAGCGTTGTTGTTCGACGATCCACGATGCCCGCTTGTGCATCTTCTGCTCGACGGCGGCGTCATCGGCGTCCTGCGGAGCCGTCACTGTGACGGATAAATCAGGATTCACGTCGATTGCGGGCGTCTCGCGAGCTGAGTACGAAAGCTGAAACGCGATCTGCCTGCGACCGTACTGGATCGACAATTGCCGAGAGTGACCATTCTGCTGGGATTTGCCATCGAGTGTCTTCACAGTTGGGTCTCCCTACGCTTAGTTCGGGTTTCGCATTTTTTTTGGACTGCGGTGACTTGTCACCGCTTTGCTCTTTAGTGCGAAGCACTTTTTCAGCATCACCGCAACTAACATTGGATAGCGAATAATTGGCGCCAAGTCGAAAAATACCAAAGCGGCGATGAATCGTCGCACTCTAAAAAGTGCAAAACTGGAACTTAGAGGATGTGAATAAATCGTACGGTGCGTGAAACGCACCGCAACCTGTCGCGGATGGTGCGTTTCACGCACCCACCCCTGTAAAGGTCACGCAGTCCTTCTTTGGGCAAGCAGTTTGGCGGTCGAGAGATGCTTGAGTTTCTTTCCGCTGATCTTTTTCGGTTGGGGGTTCTTCGGACCACGTTTGTGCTTGGTGTACTTGTGCGTCTTTAA